>NZ_JBFUID010000032.1:0-70723 GCF_056402055.1 Pseudomonas sp. P4_C4
TGCGGTGTGTGAAGACGCAATGAACCGAAAGTTCGACGCTCACAAAACACCGAAAGCTATCACCTACCCAATTTGCTGAAGCGCGGCCAGCTGGCCACGACTCGGTACCCGAATTTCTTGACGACCATAGAGCATTGGAACCACCTGATCCCATCCCGAACTCAGCAGTGAAACGATGCATCGCCGATGGTAGTGTGGGGTTTCCCCATGTGAGAGTAGGTCATCGTCAAGATTAAATTCCGAAACCCCAATTGCGAAAGCAGTTGGGGTTTTGTTTGTGCGCTCGAAAAGCAGGGCGAGCTTTTTAAAAAAAATCACACAAACCTGACTCCACGGTTTTGCTATGGTGCAGCTCATTTTTAATGGACTGAGTTTGCGCCCACGGATCGGCATTCCTTTCAATGAGTTGCTGCACAAGTGCCTGAACCGATACCGATCAAGGACCACGAAAAAGAGACACGCCTGGTCAACAAGAGACTCATGGCCTGCGCCTTGTTCGTTGCCGCTGTCACCTGTGCGCTGGTAGTACGCCTGTACGTCCTGCAAGTCGTCGAATTCGACTATCACTCGACCATCTCCGAAAACAATCGCGTTCATGTCCTGCCGATTACGCCTACCCGCGGATTGATCTATGACCGCAACGGTGTACTCCTCGCTGACAACCGTCCCAGCTTCAACCTGACCATCACCCGCGAACGTGCTTCCAATGTCAGCGAAGAGCTGGACGAAGTCGTAAATCTCCTGCACCTGCCCGCTGAAGACCGCTCGCAGTTCGACAAGGTGATGAAGCAGGCTCGTCACCCCTTCGTACCCGTGACGCTGTTCTATGAACTGACCGAAGAGCAGATTGCCATTCTCGCCGTCAACGAGTTCCGCCTGCCGGGCCTTGATGTAGAGCCGCAGTTCGTTCGGCACTATCCATTGGGCGAGCACTTCGCTCATTCGGTCGGCTACGTCGGACGTATCAACGAGAAAGAGTCAAAGGCTCTGGATACGGTCGAGTACCGAGGCACCCAATCCATCGGCAAGACCGGAATCGAAAAATTCTACGAGGCGCAACTGCACGGCCATGTCGGCTATGAGGAAGTCGAAACCAATGCCCAGGGCCGCGTGCTGCGAGTGCTCAAGCACACTGACCCGGTGCCAGGCGAAAACATTGTCCTGAGCCTCGACGTCAAGCTGCAGGAAGCCGCCGAGCAAGCCCTGGGCGATCGCCGTGGCTCGGTGGTCGCGCTGGATCCGTCGACCGGCGAAGTATTGGCCATGGTCAGCAACCCGAGTTTCGATCCGAATCTGTTCGTCACCGGTATCAGTTCCAAGGAATACTCTTCGCTACGGGATTCCATTGATCGGCCGCTGTTCAATCGTGTCCTGCGTGGTCTCTATGCCCCGGGTTCGACCATCAAGCCGGAAGTGGCAATCGCTGGCCTCGATGCAGGTGTCGTCACGCCACAGACCCGTGTGTTCGACCCCGGTTATTACCAGCTACCGGATTTCGATCACAAGTACCGCAACTGGAACCACAGCGGCGATGGTTGGGTGGATATGGATGCGGCGATCATGCGTTCCAACGACACCTATTTCTATGACCTCGCACACAAGCTCGGTATCGATCGCCTGCACGACTACATGGCCATGTTCGGGCTGGGGGAGAAAGTCTCCCTGGACATGAATGAAGAAGCCCCTGGGCTGATGCCATCCCAAGCCTGGAAACGCGCCACCCGCCGTCAGGCCTGGTTTCCGGGCGAGACGGTGATTCTCGGCATCGGCCAGGGCTACATGCAGGTCACGCCGCTGCAGTTGGCTCAGGCGACGGCGCTGATTGCCAACAAAGGCGTGTGGAATCGCCCGCACCTGGCCAAAACCGTGGACGGCGTCGCGCCGTTGGATGAACATCCGATGCCGAATATTCTGCTCAAGGATCCGCGCGACTGGGAGCAGGTCAACCATGGTATGCAGATGGTGATGCACGATGCCCGCGGGATTGCCCGGGCCGCAGCGGCAGGGGCGCAGTATCGTATCGCCGGCAAGAGTGGTACCGCGCAGGTGGTGGCGATCAAGCAGGGCGAACGTTACAACCGGGAGAAAACCCGCGAGCGTAACCGCGACAATGCCTTGTTCGTCGGTTTCGCCCCGGCCGAGCACCCGAAGATCGTGATTTCGGTGATGATCGAAAACGGCGAGGCGGGTGGCCGCGTCGCCGGACCGGTCGTCCGGGAGATCATGGACGCCTGGCTACTCGATCAGGACGGGCACCTGAAGCCACAGTACGCCGCGCCGAGCAAGGTGCCGGGCGATCCTCACGTCTGAGCCCACATGGCTTCATAGCACAGGCATCACGGATGCTCATGCGTAGGCGAGGGCTTTTTCTTCCAGCAGTTCCTCATACAAGGCCGCCCATTTGCGACCCATTTCGTCCGCGGTAAACAGATTTTGATAGCGGGCCTGCGCCTTCTCGCCCATTTGCGCCGCCAGCAGCGGGTTTTCCCAAAGCGTGCGCATCGCCTCACGAAACGCCAATGGATTGCTCGGCGGCACCACCAGCCCGGTCTCGTTATGGATGTTGATGTAACTGGTGCCAGTGCCAATCTCACTGGAGATCATCGGTTTGCCATACATCGCGCCTTCAAGCAGCGAAATGCCGAAGGCTTCGGAGCGCAGGTGTGACGGGAACACGATGGCGTAGCTCAGTTGCAGCAGCGCTACTTTGTCCTCGTCCCCCAGACGCCCGAGGAAGTGGACATTGCGTAAACCCAAGGCGGTCGCCTGGGCATGCAGCTCTGCTTCCAGTGGGCCGGCACCGACAATCACTGTCGGGTAATCCAGGTCCTTCAGGGCGTCGAGCAGAATGTGCAAACCTTTGTAGTAGCGCATCACACCGACAAACAGAAAGAACTTGTCGCCGAGCTTTTGCCGCCAGTGGGCCACTCGATCACTGTCAGGCTGTGGGTAACCTGCTTTGTTCAGTCCATAGGGAATCACTCGGGTCTTGTGCTGAAACTGTTGCAGCACATCACTGGTGTGCAGGTAATTGGGCGATGCAGCGACGATCCGGTCGGCGCTGTGCAGAAAGCGATTCATCAGCGGCCGGTAAAGTTTGAGCAGGTGTTTCTGGCGGATGATGTCCGAGTGGTACGTCACCACGCTGGGTTTGTTCAGGCCGCTGGCGAAATGCACCAGGTCCATGAACGGCCAGGGAAAGTGGTAATTGACCACGTCGGCCTCGGCTGCCAGCTCGCGAAACTGTTTGAAGACGCTCCAGGAAAACCCTGTGGAGGCGAACTGAATGTCGAGTCTGGCTCGATGGACTTCATGTTGAGCGATCTGCATCACCGGCGGTGTCGGATCGGCACTGAGGGTCAGCACCTTGCCTTCAACGCCGTGCAGGGCACCGCTTTCGCACAACTGGAAAATCACTTGTTCGATCCCGCCGACCGAGTCAGGCAGGTACGTCTTGAAAAAATGAAGAACTCGCATTCAACCTCCCATTGCCTGGCGGTAAGCGCTGGCCGTGACTTGCGCGCAGCCTTCCCAGGTAAAAAGCCTTGCCTGTAGCAATCCGGCTTCTCGGCATGCCTGCCAATGCGCTAGATCCTCGATCAGACGACTCATTGCATCGCGCAAGCCGTCGGTTTCATCCGGTTCAACATAGTTACCCGCAGAGCCTGCGACTTCGGGCATGGCCGAACGGCTGGTCAGAATGACCGGTGTGCCGCAGGCCATGGCCTCCAGCACCGGCAGGCCAAAACCTTCGTAAAGCGACGGAAAAATCAATGCCCGGGCGCCGGCCAGTAGCTGTGCAACGTGCTCGTCAGGCAAATAGCCGAGCAAGCAGACATGACCGCTGGCCAGGGCCTGGTGCAATTCTTCGCTGAACTGCTCGCGCTGCCAGCCGGCCATGCCGACGATCAGCAATGGAAGACGCTGACGGACTGATTCCGTCAGTCGGGCGTGGGCGCGCAGGGCGAGGGACAGATTCTTGCGCGGTTCCAGGGTACCGACACAGAGGAAGTATTCCCGCGCTTCGACGCCATGGGTCTTGAGTACGGCGTCGATAGCCTCGGGGGACCGCGGGTGAAAACGCGCGGCTACACCGAGTGGGGCGACGACAAATCGCTCGGTCGGTAACCCGAAATGTGCCTGGGCTTCGTCAGCAATGAACTGCGAGTCGGTCAGAATCAGGCTTGCCTGTCGCACGCCGTCGGCCACGCGCCGTTCGATTTCTCGCAAGCGCGCCGGTGGCTGCGTTTCGGGATAGTGCAGGTGAGTCAGGTCATGCAGGGTGATGACGGTCGGACCGTCGAACGACAGCGGCCACAAACTCGGTTCGTGGTAGAGGTCGATGGCTTGCGCGCGGCCCTGATCGAAGCGTTTCTGCTCTAGCCACCGTCGGGCCTGATAAGCCCCCGGAATCTGCCGCAGCAATGGCGTCAGTCGGGAATAACCGGGCATGGCCGCTTCCGGCAGCACATCACTCCAGCCCCAGCCATGAAACAGCGCCAATTCAATATCCGGTTCACCCGCCAGGGCGTTCGCCAGTTCGGCGACGTAGTGGCCGATGCCGGTGCGCGGCGCCTGGAGAATCCGCGCGTTAAGGGCAATGCGCATGTTGCCTCTCTTGTATGAGCGGCACGTCCGGGAGATTGCGCAGGGTGCGTGAAGCCAGTTGCGCACTGGCTTCACGCCAGCCGATCCAGCGCCAGTCCGCGACGTCGCGAGTGGCCGGGAATTGACCGCTGCCCTCGAAACCAATGACCAGATCAGCCAAGCTTTGTGGCTTGGCCAGATCGAAGTACGCCATGAACTCGCCGCCGATTTCGCGAAAGACCGCAATGTCGCTGCCCATGGCCGGCAGTCCACGCTGCATGGCTTCTACCAGCGGCAGGCCAAAGCCTTCCACAAAAGACGGAAACACCAGTGAGCTGGCGTGGGTGTAGGCATGCTCGAGGCTGGTGTCGCTCAGATCATTGAACATGAACAGTCGTTGGTTCAGCTGCGGGTGATTACGGACCCGGGCCAGCAGTGCATCGCATTTCCAGCCGACTCGCCCGGCAATGCACAGCCGGGCAGTGGAGCCTGCCGCCCAGGCCCGTTCGAAGGCGTCCAGCAGGTAGGCGTGGTTCTTGCGCGGCTCGATGGTACTGACCATCAGAAACACCGGTTCCGATGTCGCGAACAGCCGGGCAAGACGCGGTTCCACGGTGGCGTTGACTTCCCTCAGATCGAGTTCGGAGCCCAGGTGGAAATAATCGAACCACAACTCGGCGGCCTTGGCGGAGCCCAGACGGCGCTGAACTTCCTCACGCACCTGGTCACGCACCGTGGCGGAAATGGCCACGTAGCCATCGGCGGTTTTGGTGATCCAGTCAAACCACTCGTTGAAAACCTGCACCAGCCGCGTGTCGTAAAACTGCGGATGCGTCACGGGAATCAGGTCGTAAATCACCGAAACGATACCCACGCCTTCACGTTTGAGCTGTTCGGCAAACGGGAAAAAGTCGGTGTGCCAGGACGAGTCCAGCAACACCAGTTGGTCCCCCGGTTGATGCTGCAACGGTGCGCAACGTTTGGGCAGTTGATACTGATCGAGCTGGTCGATCAGGCGCAGCGGCACGCTGAAGCAGGTCAGCGCTGTCAGTCGATAAGCCACGTACACTACGCGTCGGGCGAACCGCGATGGCAAACGTTTATCGAGCCGCTGGTGCCATTGCCAGAAACGATGTGCCAGCCGGCCAAGTCGCCCGCCGAACATCATCAACTGATCGAAAAACGGAATGTTCAGCGCACCGAGTTTCAGTACCCGATAGAGTTTGCCCTTGAGCATCACAACCGGGATGCATTCAACACCGTCGACCGATTCCGGTAGCTGGTTGACGACGTTGCGCACCACCCGCTGAATGCCCGAATTGACCTTGGGGTGCTGGAATACGTGCGTGCATTCCACCAAAAGACGCGTCATGGCGTGCTCTCCGAGGTGACCGGCGCGCTCGAGCGCGTGACGGTGGTCTTCGCGGCCAGCCACGAGCAACCGACAAAATCTTCCTGGCGGTTGTTGATCACATGGAACACCAACCCGTAATCGCGCCACTCGAAGTTGCGGTCCAGATGCGAATCCAGGCGTGACAGGCTCAACGCCACGGAATAGTTACCCTTGCCCAGCCCCATGACGAAAGCAAAGCGATAGGTCACGCGCTCGCCAGCCTGCAGATCGGTCAATGCCTGATCCTGGCGATGGGTGTTGATGCCGTACATGGCCTGGCCCAGGCGATCCTTGATCATGAAGCCCAGTACCAGCCGTTCGATGTCCTGGCGAACCTCGACATTGACCTCCAGCACGACCGGCTGGCCGACTTCGGCGGCGTCGATGGAGCGTTCATGTTGGTCGAGCAAGCGCACGCTCAGAATCCTGGCTTCACCCGTTCCCGAAATGGTACTGACCTGGCCGCCAGCGAGGGCTTCCTGGCGCACGGTCTGTCCTTCACGCTTGGCGAGCAGGGCGTTGTAGTAATCCATGACGGTTTCGGGTGTGTCGTGCATGGCCATGTGGCCGTTTTCCAGGAGGATCGCCGAGTCGCAGATCGACTGAATCGCCGAGCGGTCATGGGAGACGATCAACAGCGTGGTACCGGCTTTGCGAAAGCTGCGGATGCGGTCGAAACTTTTGTGCTGAAAATAGGCGTCGCCCACCGACAGCGCTTCGTCGACGATCAAAATGTCCGGGCGCCGTGCGGTGGCCACGCTGAACGCCAGGCGCATTTGCATACCGCTGGAATAGGTGCGCACCGGGTGGTCGATGGCGTCGCCTATTTCCGTGAAACGTTCGATGTCCGGCATCAACGCTTCTATTTCTTCGACTTGCATGCCCAGCAGCTGCCCGGCCATGACCGCATTCTGCCGGCCGGTAAAGTCCGCATGAAAACCCATGCCCAATTCCAGCAGGGCGGCGACGCGGCCTTCTAGCTCAATCGTGCCGCAGGTGGGTTGGGTGGTGCCGGTGATCATCTTCAACAAAGTGCTTTTGCCGGCGCCGTTGACCCCGACGATGCCCACCGACTCTCCGGGGGCAATCTGAAAGGTCACGTCCTGTAGCACCCAGTGTTGCCGATGGCGGATCGGCGAAAACGGGATCAGCCACTCGGCCAGTCGACTCCAGCGGGTAGGGTATTGTTTATAGGCCTTGCCCAGGCCGGTGACGCGTATGTGCCCCATCAGAGTTCATCCACCATTTCACCGACCCTCTGCCGAAACAGCCGCAACCCGATGGCGAAGAGCAATACGCTGGCGACCATGATCGGCAGCAGCGAACTCCAGACGGGCCATTGGCCGTACAGGAAGATGTTCTGGTAGCTGGTGATCAGGTTGGTCAGGGGGTTGAGTTGCAGCAAGCGCTGCACCCAATCGGGCAGGATGCTCATTGGGTAAACGATTGGCGTCAGCCAGAACCAGAATTGCAGACAGATGGCGAAAAATTGCCCGACATCGCGAAAAAACACATTCAGTACGCCAAGAATGATCCCCAAGCCGGCACAGAACATCACCTGTAACGCCAGCAGAGGAATGAGCGCCAACAGCGCCAGGCCCGGTAGTCGACCGGTGATCAACAGAAAGCCGAGGAACAAGCCGATGATGATTGCGAAGTTGATACCGGCATTCAACAGCACGATCACCGGCAGGCAGATCCGTGGAAAGCTGATTTTTTTCAGAAGGTTGGCGTTATCCAGAAACATGTTCTGGCTGCGCACCGTGATCTCTGCGAACAAGCCCCAGGTCAGCAACCCGGCGCAGAGGTAGATGCTGTAGGCCATGCCGTCATCTACCCCAGGCAGACGCGCGCGCATGATGTGGGAAAAAATCACGGTGTAGACAATGATCATCGACAGCGGATTGAGCACGGTCCACAGGGCACCGAACAACGAATTGCGATAACGCGCCTGAAACTCTCGCTGGACGCTACCGAGAATGAACCCTCGATAGCTGCTCAGCGTGCGGTAAAGGGAAAGCAGCATTCAAACCGTCCTGCCGTATTGATCTTCGAAGCGGACGATGTCGTCCTCTCCCAGGTATTCGCCGCTTTGCACTTCGATGATCACCAGGTCAATCACGCCGGGATTCTCCAGGCGATGCTTGTGCCCGGCTGCAATGAAGGTCGATTCGTTCTTGGCCACCAGGTGCGTGCCGGTGCCGTTGTTGGTGACCTTGGCCATGCCTTCGACCACCACCCAGTGTTCATTGCGATGGTGGTGCATCTGCAACGACAATTTGGCGCCGGGCTTGACCACGATGCGTTTGATCTTGAAGCGCGGGCCTTCCTCGAGCACGGTGTAGGTGCCCCATGGCCGGCTGACCGTACGGTGCAGGCGATAGGCTTCGTGCTCTTTATCCTTGAGCTGCCTGGCCACCCGGCGCACATCCTGGGCGCGGTCGGCGTGGGCCACCAACACCGCGTCGGCGGTGTCGACGATGATCAGGTTATCCACGCCCACGGTCGCGACCAGACGGTTATCGCTCTGGACAAAATTGTTGTG
The DNA here is from genome assembly GCF_056402055.1 of Pseudomonas sp. P4_C4. Lineage (NCBI taxonomy): Bacteria > Pseudomonadati > Pseudomonadota > Gammaproteobacteria > Pseudomonadales > Pseudomonadaceae > Pseudomonas > Pseudomonas sp. P4_C4. Next base: position 8,526 of record NZ_JBFUID010000032.1, read on the forward strand.
GCTGTCGATGAAGATCGACTCGCCGACGGTGCGATTGTTTTGTGCATCCGCCGGTACCAGCGCGGCCACCGCACCCCAGGAGCCAATGTCGCTCCAGTCGAAACGGGCCGGCACGACGACCACCTTGTCGGAGCGTTCCATCAACGCGTAGTCGATGGAAATATCCATGATTTCGCCAAACAGGGCCGGCGACAGTTCCTGTTGCACGCTCCCGGCGTTTTCCACCGCGGCGCTGGCGGCCATGCAGGTTTGCGTCTGCTCCAGCAACGTGGGCGCATGGATTTGCAGTTCGGCCAGCAGGGTGGCGACCGAGAAGCAGAACATCCCGGAGTTCCACAGGAAGTTGCCACTTTCCAGGTAATGCGTCGCGGTTTGCAGGTCGGGCTTTTCGACGAAGCGCCGCACGCTGGCAGCGCCTTTGTCGTCCAGCGATGTGCCGGCTTCAATGTAGCCAAAACCGGTTTCCGGAGCGGTCGGCACGACACCGAAGGTCACCAGGTGACCGCGCCTGGCCAATGTCACGGCATGCTCGACCGCGTCCTTCAGCGCGTCGACATTGACGATCAGATGGTCGGCGGGCATCACCAGCATGATCGCGTCGTCGCCATGCAGGGCCTGCAGGGAGAGGGCGGCGGCGGCAATGGCCGGCGCCGTATTGCGACCCGTCGGCTCCAGCAGGAAGTGCCCGCGATGACGGCCCAGGTGCGCGTCCCGAAAGTGATCCTTGCTCTGGAAGTAGTACTCGCGGTTGGTCACCGTGACGATATCGCCCCAGCCGTCGAGCAGGTCCGCGGCACGCCGGTAGGTCTTGCCCAGCAGCGACTGGCCGTCAGGCAAGGCCATGAACGGTTTGGGATGGCCTTCACGCGACACCGGCCACAACCTGGTCCCGGCACCGCCGGAGAGAATCACGGGAATCAGCATGGCCTACTCCTTGGCGACGCGTTTCATGTCCGCATCCATCATCATGCGGATCAAGGTATCCAGATCGGTTTTTGGTTTCCAGCCCAGCACACGCTGGGCCTTGGCCGGGTTGCCGAGCAGCACTTCGACTTCGGCCGGGCGGAAGAACGCCGGGTCGATCTTCACGTAATCGCGGTAGTTCAGGCCCACGTGATCGAAGGCGATCCGGCACATCTCGCGCACGGTGGTGGTCACGCCGGTGGCCACCACGAAGTCGTCGGGTTTGTCCTGTTGCAGCATCAGCCACATGGCTTCGACGTAGTCCCCGGCAAAGCCCCAGTCGCGCTTGGCGTCGATGTTGCCCAGGCGCAGTTCATGCTGCTTGCCCTGCTTGATCCGGGCGGCGGCGTCGGTGACTTTGCGTGTGACGAACTCGATGCCGCGCAGCGGTGATTCATGGTTGAACAGGATGCCGCTACTGGCGTGCAGGTTGAAGCTCTCGCGGTAGTTCACGGTGATCCAGTGGCCGTACAACTTGGCTACGCCATAAGGGCTGCGCGGATAGAACGGTGTGTTCTCGTCCTGCTGTTCGGCCTGGATCAGGCCGAACATTTCGCTGGTGGACGCCTGGTAGAAACGCGTGTGCGCACTGAACTGACGGATCGCTTCGAGCAGGTGGGTAACACCCAGACCGTCGACGATGCCGGTGGTCACCGGTTGATCCCAGGAGGCCGCGACAAAGCTTTGCGCGGCGAGGTTGTAGACCTCGTCCGGCGCCGACTTGATCACCGCGCGCTGCACTGAACAGGCATCGGCCATGTCGCCGTCCAGGTAGACGATGTCCGCTTCGACTCCCATCTCGCGCAGGCGCCAGCGCGAGTCGCTGCTGCGACGCGCCACCAGGCCGTGGACTTTGTAGCCCTTGTCGAGCAGCAGTTTGGCCAGATACGCGCCATCCTGGCCGGTGATACCTGTGATCAATGCACTTTTAGTCATTCTTGTCGTACTCGCTTCTCCCAGTCGGACAGGATCGCCCGCAGGGATTGTTGTGTTGTGATTTCAGACTTCCATCCGGTGGTCTGGACCAGCCTGGCAGGGCTGCCACACACCCGACGCTGATCCGCGCGGCGAAGTCGCGCAGGGTCCTGGACCAATTGCAGGTCGACCTGGGCAAGATCTGCCAGCTGCTCGATCAAACTGCGAATGCTCCGCTCGTGCCCCGAGCAAATGTTGTACACCTGCCCCGGTGTGCCTTTCTCCAGCAAAGCCAGATAGGCCGAGACCACGTCCGCGACATCAAGGAAATCGCGCGTGACATCGATGTCCCCGACCTCCAGCTCTGGCCCTTGCAGGCCTTGCTTGATCCGGCAGATCTGACGGGCGGCGCTGGCGATGACGAAGCTGTCTTTCTGCCCTGTGCCGATGTGGTTGAACGGGCGGGCGACCAGTACCGGCCAGCCTTCGCTCAGGCCCCATTGCAAACTCAGGAATTCTGCCGACAGTTTGCTCACGGCATATGGATTGCGCGGGCAGGGTGGCTGCAATTCAGTGATGGGCAGATGATCTTCGGTGACCTGGCCATAGACATCACCGGAGCTGACGTACAGAAATGTGCCGGTGAAGCCGCGCGCCTTGAGGGCTTGCAGCAGGTTCAGGGTGCCCAGCAGGTTGATTTTCAGGGTGCGCGCCGGATCACGAAAGGCGTCCGGGACGAAAGTCTGGCCGGCCAGGTGAATCACCGCATCGGGCATTTCCGGCCACAGGCCTTCGAGGCTGTCCGGCTCGCAGAGATCGTAGCGACAAGGAGCAGGTAGAAGCTCCCATTCCGAGGCATCAGCCTGCAAACGCGACTGGATGTGTTGTCCGACGAATCCGGTCAGACCCGTGACAAACAGACGTTTTTTCAAACAGCGACCCCTTGGTCATGCATTTCATCCAGTTTCCACAGTCTTCATGGAAAGGTTTACGAGCCGATATGATCGCTCGAAAGACAGGTGAAATGTTTGTTGTAGTTGTTTGGTAGCCAATCTGTGCCATTTGCTCGGTAATTTCAACAAGTCCAAAAGTGACTGATCGGTTCTCCTCAGCGTAGCCTGATTTATTCTCGCCGGGCGGTTCACGAATCCTCAATGGATGTGTTTAGAATGCCCCTCGTCACGATTAACCGGCGTTCGTGTGGGTTGTTCCGGGACTCTGCGAATCTGTCCTTTAAAACAAGAACGTAGACGGGCAAAAAGACGATGGACGAGGACTGGCGAGTGCCGGCTCGATCCATGGTTTTTCCGTCATAGAGTGAGGCCGCCGGGATGGCGGTTTCATCGTGGGATGCCATGAATTTCATTCTTTACTCGGACATCAACGACAGCTCCATCAGCCAGAGCCTTGGTCGTCCCGAATACAGTTACTACTTCGTGCTCAAGGCGTATCGCCCTGTGCTCGAAAGCCTTGGGCGAGTGCATGTGGTGTCCTCCACCGCCGAGGTCGATCCGCTCTACAAACAGTTATTGGCCGCCGGCGAAGACAGTCTGTTCCTGTCGTTTACGCCGCCGCAGAAAACCCCGAACGACCTTGAGTGCCCGACGATCTGCGTGGTGGCCTGGGAGTTTGATTCGATTCCCGATGAACAATGGGATAACGACCCGCGCCAGGACTGGACGCAAATGCTGGCGCGGCAGGGCCGGGTGATCACACTCTCCAGCCATACCGCCCGGGCGATTCGCCGGACCATGGGTGAAGACTTTCCGGTGCTGGTGTTGCCGACGCCGTTGTGGGAAAACTTCGCCGACATTCGTAGTCGCCACACCAGCGTCCCGATCAGCGCCGGCTCGACCCTGGACATCAAGGGTTGCATCTTCGATACGCGCACACTCGGGCTGAGTGCCGATGCACTGATTCCCGTCGTGCCGACCGCCGAGGAACTGGCGGCGCTCGAGGCCGAGCTGGAGGCATTGAAGCCACCGCCGCTGACGCTCAAGCGCCGCTTGGTGATTGCTCGCCATTACCTGCATATGTGGCGCCTGGACAAAGGTAAATCGCTGCCGATCCCGGTGCATCGCACGCATTTTCTAAGCCAGTGGTACTGGGAAGGGATTCGCGACTTGTTGTCGGATGCCGCCCATGAGCGTCTCGCTGGCTGGCTGCCGGCCATCGCCGGCCCGCAGACGATTGCAGTACCCGAGCCAGAACCGCGACAGTGGCCGGACACCACCGCCCAGGTCGAAACACAGGTTGACGGTGTGGTGTACGTCACCGTGTTCAACCCGCGTGACGGTCGCAAGAACTGGCATCAACTGATCACTGCATTCTGCTGGGCGTTCCGCGAAACGCCTGACGCGACACTGGTGCTGAAGATTACCCAAAGCGATCTGTCGTCCTACCACGACGAACTGATGACGTTGCTCGCGCAGCTTTCGCCGTTCGCCTGTCGGGTGGTGGTCATGCACGGCTACCTGGACGACCCGCAATACGCCCGGCTGTACGAAGCCGCCAGTTACTACGTCAATGCCTCGCGCTGCGAAGGGCTGTGCCTGCCGCTGATGGAGTTCATGGCCAGCGGTAAACCGGTGATTGCCCCGGATCACACGGCCATGGAGGACTACATCGATGAGCGTGTGGCGTTTGTGGTCAAGTCCAGCGAAGAGCTGACCATCTGGCCGCAGGACACTCGCATCATCTACCGCACCCTGCGTTACCGGCCGGATTGGGGTTCGCTGAAAACCGCTTACGAAAACAGCTACCGTCTGGCCAAGGAACAACCCCTGGAGTATCAGCGCATGTCCCTCGCCGCCGTCGAGCGCATGCACGATTACTGCGCTTTCGCCCCGGTACAGAAACGCATGGCGGATTTTTTCGGGCTGGCACCACAGGCTTTGCCGACAGCAACCGTGACGGATACCGCCTCATGCTGATCATCATTCATTCGGAAACCAACCAGCAGACTATTGCCCAGAACCTTGGCCGCTCGGAGTACAGCTATTACTTCGTGCTCAAGGAGTACCGACCCGTGCTGGAGCGGCTGGGGCGAGTGGTAGAAGTCAGCGACCCGCAGACCGAAGTCGATGCCTTGTACATGGACTGTCTGTCCCGTGGTGAAGAATGCGTGTTCCTGTCGTTCTCACCGCCTCATCGCACGCCGGTCAATTTCGCCTGCCCGACGCTGCCGGTGTTCGCGTGGGAATTCAGCACCATCCCCAACGAACCCTTTGCCGGTGACCCGCTCAATGACTGGCGCACGGTGTTGCGGGCAGCGGGTGCAGCGATTACACATTCCAGCTACACCGTGAATGCGGTGCGCGAGGCGATGGGCACCGACTATCCGGTCATCGCGGTACCGGCCCCGGTATGGGATCGGTTTTCCGAGCGCGGCGCCCACTTGCAACGTCAGCCCTTGGCCAGTCAGGTGCGGTTGACGCTCAAGGGGTTGCTGGCAGACAGCCGTGAACTCGACTTGCGAGCCTTCGGCCCCGTGGCCACTCGTCAAGGTGTGGGTATTGATTTCGAGGCCCCGCCGAGTGAACACGAGTTGGTCCTCGACGGCGTGATTTACACCTCGGTGTTCAACCCCGGTGACGGGCGCAAGAATTGGGAAGACATGCTCAGTGCCTTTTGCGTGACGTTTCGCGAGGTGGACGACGCAACGCTGGTGCTCAAATTGACGCATCACGATGCCGAAGAAGCGCTGACCGACATCCTTCACCACTTGTACAAAAACCAGTCTTACCGCTGCCGGGTCGTGCTGATTTACGGCTATCTGGCTGACGCGGACTATGAGCAGCTGGTGCAGGCCACGAGTTACGTGGTCAACACGTCCTACGGCGAAGGCCAATGTCTTCCGCTGATGGAGTTCATGTCCTGTGGCAAACCGGCCGTGGCGCCACGGACCACGGCGATGATCGATTATCTGGATGCCGATAATGCATTCCTGATTGACTCCACCGATGAGCTGACGGCCTGGCCACATGACCCGCGCAGGGCGTTTCGTACCTTGCGTTACGTCACCGATTGGGCGTCGTTGTGCAGGGCTTACCAATCAAGCTATGACGTGGCCAAGGGTGATCCGGGGCGTTATGCACAGATGTCCGCGCACGCAGTGGCCAGCCTCAAGAAATTCTGCAGTCAGGCCACCGCCGAGCAACGGCTTGGCGTATTTTTTGAGCGCCTGTTCGAGAACCGTGTCGTGGAAACCCCTGAGGCATGATTCGCGCATTGGTCAGACGTTTCTTTGCAGAGACGAAACCCGAGCCCCGGCCCGCGCCGTTGCCGGTCGAGCAATCTCGTGTGTCGCCAAGAGATGTGGGCTTGCACGATGCAATGCATGACGGCTGGTTTTCGGGCGACAGCGGCGAATTGCTCAAAGGGTTTGCCATTACCGCCGACGACACCTTGCTGGATGTCGGCTGTGGTGAAGGGGTCGCGACCTTGTTTGCGGTGCGCCAGTGCGCGTCGGTGATCTTCACCGACAGTGAGTACGACAAGGTCCGCGACCTGGCGCGGCAAGTGCAAGCGCAGTCGGACAAGGCGAATCTAGGTCTGGTCAGCAACAGCCTGCCACTGCCTCTGGCCGATGGTTGCGCGAGCAAAGTCGTGTGCATGGAAGTGCTGGAGCACATCGATCAGCCAGAACCCTTCATGGCCGAACTGGTGCGCATGGGCCGCCCCGGCGCGCTCTACCTGCTGAGCGTACCGTCCCCGGTGGGCGAGCATTTGCAGAAAGGCATCGCCCCGGCCAGTTATTTTCAATCGCCCAATCATGTGCAGATTTTCAGTCCCGAGCGATTCGCCGCGCTGGTGGAAGACGCGGGCCTGGTCATCGAACATCGTCAGGCCACCGGGTTTTTCTGGGTGATGGGCATGATTTTTTTCTGGGCCAGTGAACGGGCCGCCGGGCGCGATCTGGGTGGTGCGGTTCGCGACCGGATTCAGGCGCCGTATCCGCCGCTGATGGAGAGCTGGGCGAAAACATGGCAGGACTTGCTGGCCCAGCCCGACGGGTTGGCGATCAAGCAGATGCTGGACCGGTTCATGCCCAAGAGCCAGGTGATCATTGCTCGCAAACCGTATGTCCAGGAGGGCGCATGAGCAACGAAAAACGGATCATGGACATCGAGTTGCTGCGCGGCATTGCGGTGCTTGGCGTGCTGTTTCATCACCTGCAGGACAGCCTGTTCGCGGCGGCTGTGCCGTTGTTGCAGAGCATCACGCTGTACAGCCAGCCGTGGTGGGGCGTGGATCTGTTTTTCGCGATCTCGGGCTTTGTCATTGCCCGCAGCCTGATCCCGGGCTTGCGCCGCTGCACCACGCGTCGGGAGTATTGGCAACAGACGCGCAATTTCTGGTTGCGTCGGGCCTTTCGTTTGCTGCCGTCGGCCTGGTTATGGCTGGCGCTGATGTTGCTGGCGTGTCTTTTTCTCAACCGTTCCGGCGCGTTCGGCACGCTGTACGCGAACCTTCAGGCGACCCTGGCCGGCGTCGCCCAGTACGCCAATTTTCGCTTTGCCGACAGTTTTTATCACTACGAGTACGGCACCAGTTTCGTGTACTGGAGCCTGTCGCTGGAAGAGCAGTTCTACCTGCTGTTTCCGCTGCTGATCGTGCTGTTGCGCAAACACCTGGTGTGGGCCTTGCTGGCGTTGGTGGCGCTGCAATTGTTTACCTTGCGCACGCCGATCCTGATGGTGGTGCGCACCGACGCGCTGGCCCTTGGCGTGCTGTTGGCGATGTGGAGCGTGCAGCCTTCGTACCGGCGCTGGGAGCCAAAATTCCTGCGTCGTCCATGGGTGGGTGTTGCCGCACTGATCGCGGTGTCGCTGCTGCTCAGCTTCATGGCAACGGATCGTTTCACCTTCACTTCTTACCGGATCGGCGTGATTGCGCTGTTGTGTGCGCTGCTGGTGTGGATCGCTTCTTATAACCGCGATTACCTGTTGCCGCGCGGCGTGTTCAAAAACCTGATGACGTGGGTCGGCAGCCGTTCCTACGGGATCTACTTGATCCATATCCCGGTCTACTTGCTGGTTCGTGAATTCATTTTCCGTTTACAGGCTGCCGGGCTGCCCAGTCCCGCTGGCCATCCGATTCTGATGTTGCTGATGGCTGGCGGCCTGATCGTGCTGCTGAGCGAACTCAACTATCGCTACATCGAAATGCCCATGCGCAACCGCGGCGCCTCGCTGGTCAAACGCCTGGGCACCTCCCGAACAGCCGTCCCATCCTCTGGAGCTACCTCATGCTGAGCCTTTTAAAGAAACTCACGGCGGGCACGCCCGCGCCTGTGCAGCCAGAGACAGCGCCCGCGGCGCCAGTGGCGGAGAAAGTCGACCCCTACATGCTCGGCCTGCACGACGCGATGCTCAGTGGCTGGTTCAATCAGCAAACCGGCGAACTGTTCACCGGCTTCCCGGTAACCCCCGAGGACACGCTGCTGGACGTAGGCTGCGGCGACGGCGGCAACGTGCATTTCTGCGGGATGCGCGGGGCGAAGATCATCATCGCCGACATCGACGCGGCGAAGGTCGAAGCGACCCGCCAGCGCCTGAGCGATACACCGGCCCGCGACGTCGAATGTCATGTCACCGACTGCAACCCGCTGCCGATAGCCGATGCGACCGCCACGCGGGTGGTGTCGACCGAAGTCATCGAGCACGTGGACGATCCGGCCCAGTTCCTCGCTGAGCTGGTGCGCGTCGGTAAACCGGGCGCGTTGTATCTGCTGAGCGTCCCGCACCCCAGCTCCGAAGACCTGCAGAAAGATATCGCGGCGGCCGAGTATTTCCAGAAACCCAACCACATCCGCATCATCAGCGAAGAACAGTTCAAGGCCATGGTCAGCGATGCCGGCCTGGAAGTGATCAGCCATAGCCAGTACGGATTCTACTGGTCGATGTGGATGCTGTTGTTCTGGGAAGCCAAGGTCGATTTCAGCAACCCGGACCATCCGTTGCTCAACCACTGGGCGGATACCTGGCAGGCGATTCTGGCCTCGCCACGGGGTGCACAGATCAAGCAGGCGCTGGATGCCGTGGTGGCGAAAAGTCAGGTGATCATTGCGCGTAAACCCTGATCGGCATTAAGGCTGCACCCTGCTCATGCATGATCCAGCGTTGCAGACAGGCTTGGCGATGGGGTACTGATTCCCATGAAGCGCCGCACTCGTTCTCCTTTGGCATCGCATCGTATGGTTTCAGGTGCGGCATCCAGTTGGATATTACCGTTCTCCATGAACACGACCCGGTCGGATATCGACATGGCAAAGTCCATTTCGTGGGTCACGATCAGCATGGTCATGCCTTCTTTGGCCAGGTCGCGGATCACGTTCAGCACGTCGTTGACCAGTTCCGGGTCGAGGGCCGAGGTAGGCTCGTCGAACAGCATGATCTGCGGCTCCATCGCCAGGGCTCGAGCGATCGCCACGCGCTGCTGTTGCCCGCCGGAGAGCTGGTGCGGGTACTTGTGGGCATGGGCCAGCAGGCCGACCTTGTCCAGTAGCGCATAGGCACGATGTTCACTCAGCTCGCCCGGCTGGCCGTGGTAACGCGGTGCCAGCGTGACGTTGTCGAGAATGGTGCGGTGCGGGAACAGGTTGAAGTTCTGGAACACCATGCCAATGTGCCGCACGCCTTTGCGCAGGCGGGAGCCGTTGGGTTTGTCCGAAGCCTCGATGAATTTTTCGCCGAACAACAGAATGTCGCCGGTATCGATGGTTTCCAAGCCGTTGACCGTGCGAATCAGCGAAGTCTTGCCGGAGCCGGATGGCCCGATGATCGAGACCACCTGGCCGCATTCGACATTAAGGTCGATACCCAGCAGCACCTTGTGCGTGCCATAGCTCTTCTGGATGTTCTTCAGTTGCAGGATCGGCGTTGTGTTGCTGCCTGCTGCCTTGCGCGCAGTGTCGGGCAACGCTTCGGCACTGGCCTTGAACCTGGCGATGGTGGCCGCGTCGAGCGTGTGCGGCTTGCGGAAGTTCAGGTCCAGATAGCGCTCCAGGCGTTGCAGGAAATAACCGAACACGGTGACGATCAACACGTAATAGACGCCTACCGCCGCCAGGGTTTCCATGACCAGGAAGTTGGTGGCATAGAGGCGTTGGCCGACCGTGAGGATTTCGGTCAGGGAGATGACCGAGACCAGCGATGTCAGCTTGACCACCGTGATGTATTCATTGATCAAGGTCGGCAGCGAAATACGGAAAGCCTGGGGGATCACGATCAGGCGTTGCATGCCCAACAGGCCGACACCCAGCGCGCGCCCGGCTTCCTTCTGGCCCTTGGCCACGGAGATCAGGCCGCCACGATGGATTTCCGCCATGTACGCAGCTTCCGTAACTACCAGCGCCAGCAACCCTGCGTAGAAGGGGTTGGACAGAATCGGTCCGCTACCGGGAAACAATTGCGGCAGGTTGTAGACGAAGACCACCAGCACCAGCAACGGGATGCTGCGGAAGAACCAGATGTAGACCGCTGCGGGAATGCGCAGCAAGGGCGATTGGGACAGCTTGGCCGTGGCCAGGACAAAACCCAGCAGCATGCCGATGAACCAGGCCAGGGCACTGAGCTGGACTACTGTGACGCAGGCCTTCCAGAAGTCCGGCAGGGAGAACAGGGATAAGAAATACGACCAATCGAATTGCATGGGGCACCTCGATCTGCCGCCCCGGTGCAGGGGAGGCAGATGACCAGACTACAAGGACAGGTTCTTAGTTGGCAGTCGGTTCTTCCAAGCCATATTTCTTGAGGATTGCCGCGTATTCTCCGCTCTTTTTGCTCTCCTCGAAGGCCATTTGCACGGCCTGGTAGGTTTCGTCGTTACCTTTCTTGACGAAGATGCCCAGGGTTTGCTGATAAATCGGATGCTCGGTGGTGATCACCACCCGGCCGTTGGTCTTTTCCGCGATCATTTTTGCCGCGCCGGCGATTTCGACCTGAGCCTGAATGTTCCTGGACAACAGGGCCTGGGTCACTTCGGGGGCCGAGGGGTACTCGCTGACGGTGATCGCGCCTTTGTTGTTCGGCACACAGTATTCATCGGACAGCTTCCTGAATTCCTTGACCCAGGTCGTGCCCTGTTCCAGGCCCAGTTTCAAGCCGCACAGGTCCTCAGGCTTCTTCGCATTGATCTCGCTGCCCTTGGGCACCATGACCGCGGCGCCGGTGTTGGCATAGGCGATGGTCTGGGCCTGGGTCTGGCGCTCCGGCGTGATGTACATGCCGGAGATGACTGCATCGTACTTGCCGGAGTTCAAGCCGAGGATCAGGCTCGGGAACTTGGTGTCGACGAACTCCACCTTGGCGTTCATGTGCTTGGCCAGTGACGTTGCCAGTTCGGGGTCCGAACCCACCACATTCTTGTCCTTGTCATAGGACTCGAAAGGAGGGTAGGTGATCTCCATACCGACCTTTAACGTGTCTGCCGCGGCCATGCTCACCGAGGCACCGAACATACCGGCTGCCAATACAGCCAGGCTCAAAAGGTTTTTCTTGTTGTTTTTCATGATGTGCTGACTCCGGCGTAGGTAGGGGTTTAGCTGAAAACTTCAATCAGGACGGTTGCGCCTGATTTTTCAAATGTCCGAAACTGGCGGGCTTGCGTGCCTTGCCTGGCAGTTGAACTTCCCCGTTGGCCACCCTCTGGCGCAGATACTGATAGGTCTGCAGCGCCTGGCCATACATGTGTTCGCCGATGGTGATCTCTTCGTAGTCGTTGCCTGCCTGGGCGAACCCGGGCAGCGGCTTGATCTGGGTGTGATAGTCGCAGGCATAAAACAGCGGAAAGGAATAGCGCTCCTCCTTCACGCTGCGCACCCGGTGCGCAGTGGCAACGAAAGCGCCTGCCGTCATCACTTCCAGCATGTCGCCGATGTTGACGACAAAGGCATCGTCCATCGGTGGTGCATCGATCCATTGGCCAAGATCGTTCATCACCTCAAGGCCCGGTTTGTCGGCCAAAAGGATGGTGAAGCACTCGTAATCAGTATGAGCGCCAAGACCCGGTGCGTCATGGGCAGCACCGTCAAAGGGGTAGTGGATCAGGCGCAGCTTGGACGGCGGACGAGTGACCAGGCTGTCGAAATAGTTTTCTTCCAGGCCCAGGGTCAGGGCGAAGCCACCGAACAGGCGCCGGCCCAAGGCGAAGATCGCTTCATAGTAGGCCTGCACCGACGCCTTGAAACCTGACAGCTGCGGCCAGTCGTTGGGCCCCAGCAATGGGGTGTTGGCCAGCACCAACGGGTCATCGGCCGGGACCTCGAAGCCGACGTCGAAGGCTTCCTTGTGGTCCGGCTTGCCTTTGGAATAGACCTCTTCGCCTTCGGGTACAAAGCCCTTGTGGGTTTGTGAGGTGCCGATGTAGTGGCGCATCTTGGCGTCCAGGGGCTGGTCGAAAAAGTCCTTGGCGGCCTTGCGCAGGTTGGCGATCAGTTGCGGGTCGATACCGTGATGGGTGATGTAGAGGAACCCGACCTCGCTGGCGGCGCGCCCCAATTGTTCGGCCACGGCCAGGCGGTGTTCAGGTTCAAAGCTGAACAGACCAGCGATGTTGACCACCGGGATGCTATTGAAGTTGGCTTTGTGGGTGTCATTGCTGGCGCTGTTGTTTTTGTTGTCAGGCATGATGCATCGGCTCCCTAAGGATGGCTTGAATGGCTGAAACGCTCGAAGTGTTCGCGCTCGGTCTGGCCCATCCATACGTTCAATGACCAAAGGTCGGCGACCGGGACATTGGTGAAGGGCAAATGATGCAGGTAGCCGTCGGCGCCGAATTCCGGGGTCAGGGTGCTGACCCGGTAACCGCGGGCTTGTTGAGAGCGCCAGATGCTTTCCCAGTGCTGCTGATGGAACGCCAGTTCCCTTGCATATTCGGGAGCCGCCGGGTGCGGAACCTGAGGCCCCTGGTCATAACCGACCCGGGCCTGGATATGGTGAACCCGCTCGATGAAAGCGCTGAGGTCATCGGCCGGGTCATTCAACAGGCGTTCGCAGGTCACCACCCAATGGCTGATGTCACTGGTGAACAACAGATCGGGCAGTTGGCGGATCAACTCCAGGGTCACCCAGGGGTTGAACAGCGAACGCGAGCGGTGGGTTTCGAAACTGCAGACCTGGCCATGCTTGCGCGCCAGATCCAGCGCCTGGCCGAAAAACTCCACTTGTTGTGGCAAGGACCAGCGATCATTGCCCGCCAGCACGTTGACGAAGCGTGGGGCGAGTTCGGCGGCCCAGGCGAGTTTCCGGTCGAGGTCATTGAGGTGGACGGCAGGCGTTGCCGACTGGTCCGGCAGCACGTCGTACGCAGTGAAGACCGTGCTGATATAGCCCAGGCGATTGGCCTGGAGAAAAGCGCCGAACTCGGCCCGTTCACGGGCGTCCAGTGGCAGGCGTGCTTCCATGCCGTCAAAGCCCGCGTGCAGCAACTCCTCGAGCGCCTGAGCCTTGCTGGCGGTATAGCCCCACAGCGTTCGGAAAATTTCCAGCTTCATCGGTGATCCTCAAAAATCCCAGGGCCTGCTGCAAAAGCATTTCGACGGCGCCAGGCTGCGAAGCGCCTGGTTTGCTGTGGAGTCGATGTTAGGCACAGGCCGCGCGGTGAAAGAATCTGAAAGTTCAAATGAATACTTCAGACTTTCACTAACAAATAGCTAGCTATTTATCTCGCTTGCCAGGAGGGATTTTATGGGCGAGAACGTGTCTACGTTGGCTATTAGCGAGAGATGCCATTGTTACGGCATCATTTTGAAGACTCCCAAGCGACACCGGGTTGCCGAGGGTTCGCTTTTGGTCGATTCTGCTGAATAGTCGGTCCTTCCAGACTGCCCGGATTCAACCGGGCGCTGCCGACGAAGTTCCAAGCTACTTGCCATTCCTGGCATGCGCTACCTTCGCTCGAATACCATCAAAATACTGGGACGTTCAGCTCTGTCGTTAACGGCCCAAGGATGGGGTTTGCCTTGAACCGGGCCAACAAATGCTCAATCACCCGATCTACCTTGGCATAGGCGGCAGTGACGCTTGAAGGTACCAGCGGATCAAACTGTATCCCTTCCATCTCGATATCGAGTCGTTTCAAAACGGGTTCGGCGTCCAGGATCTGGTGGCGTATTTCATCCAGCGAACATTGCATTGTCGACCTCCTTGTAATGCCATAAGTACAGACACGCCTATCGTTAACTGCATGTCGGATGACGCAGTCAGGATATGGCAGCTGCTGTCTTAAAAATGAAACAAAATTGTCGCGTAGAAATATTACTGAAATGTTTCAGTCCTATGATCGAGGGAGATCTTTTTCAGGGTTACCTTCCTCATGCGTCGAGCTGTGTTCAATCAAAAAGGAGGCGTTGGCAAATCAAGCATCGCCTGCAATCTCGCGGCTGTCAGTGCTGCCGAAGGCTACAGGACGCTGCTGGTGGATCTCGATCCTCAGGCTAACTCGACCCAATACCTGACAGGGCTGAAAGGCGATGATATCCCCATGGGGATTGCCGATTTCTTCAAGCAAACCTTATCCAGCGGCCCGGCCAGCAAAAAGAATCGGGTGGCCATCACTGATACTCGCTATGACAATCTGCACCTGGTCACGGCCAGCCACGAGCTTGCTGACCTGCAGTCAAAGCTTGAGTCCAAATTCAAGATCAACAAGCTGCGCCGMTTGTTGGTGGAGCTTTCCGAAGATTACGAACGCATTTATATCGACACGCCGCCTTCCCTGAATTTCTATACGTTCAGCGCACTGATTGCCGCCGACCGCGTGCTGATTCCATTCGATTGCGACAGCTTTTCTCGTCAGGCGCTCTATAGCGTCATCGCGCAAGTGGCCGAGTTGCAGGCTGACCATAATGAGTCGTTGATCGTGGAAGGTGTGGTGGTCAACCAATTTGTGGCGCGTGTCAGCTTGCACCAGATGCTGATCGACGAGTTGGTGGCCGAAGGCTTACCCGTGTTACCGGATTATTTGAGCAGCACGGTCAAAATGCGTGAGTCCCATGAAGCGTCGGTGCCCATGATCCACTTGGCTCCACGCCATAAGCTGTCATTGGAGTTCGTCAGCCTGTTTTCCGCTTTGGAAAGAGCCGGTTGATCGTAAGAGCAAGGTTGAAAATTCAGCGTCTGACGATGGGATGGCACGCCTTGGTTCGCCATCTGATTCCGTGCGCTGAACATAAAATTGAAATTGAAATGCCAGTACGATAACTCGCGCGCAATCGCTAGCTCCTGCTTCGAATCAACACCTGTTTTCCTGGCCGCCTTTGGGATGGCCATTTTTTTTGCCCGAGATTTTTGGACGCAGCATTTTCAGTTTTTGCATTTCGTCCTCGGCTTGTCGAAGTTCACAGGTGGAAGCCTCCGCCCACAGGTGCTCCAGCGGTTTAAGGCCGGGCTCAAGTTTTACCTTGAGGCATGCACACATTTTTAATTTCTACTGAAGGCCCACGCATAAGCGTTCTACAAACAGTAAAAGCGACGGACTTCGCCCCCGAAGGCCTGACCACGGTCGGTGAGTTGGGCATCAACAAGTCGTCGCACAACACCATCCCGGGTCTAGTGAACTTCACCGTCGACCTGCGTCATCACCGCGATGAAACCATCGAGGCGATGGAGCAACAGGTCCGTGGGCGGCTGCAGGCGATCGCCGACGCTCGCGGTTTGAAACTGGCGATCACCCCGCACTGGATCATCCCGGCGACGCCGTTCGACGCGGACTGCGTGGCGGCGGTACAACAGGCCATGGACGCGCTGGGCTACGCTCAGCAGTCGATTGTCAGTGGCGCCGGACATGACGCGATCCACCTGGCGCGGTTCTGCCCGACGGCCATGGTGTTCATCCCGTGCGTGGGCGGTTTTAGCCACAACGAAGCCGAAGACGTACTGCCCGAGGATATGCGCCAGGGCACTGATGTGTTGCTCAACGCCGTGTTGGCCCGCGCCGGAAGCACTGAATAAACACGATCCCTGTGGGAGCGAGCTTGCTCGCGATAGCGGTGGATCAGTCGCCATCAATGTTGAATGTGCTGGCCTCATCGCGAGCAAGCTCGCTCCCACAGTGGGATGCGGTTGGTTTCAAGACCTACGTTCGCTGACAGGAATTTATCCCATGCGCAGTTTTTTCCACCCCGAACAATTGCTCCACCATCCACGCAGTTACTACTCCCGTGGCCAGATGCGTACGCCGCAGGAAGTGCCGGAGCGTGCGCAGCGCCTGGTGCAGGCGTCTCATGCGTTGGGTTTTACCGTTGAGCAACCGGCCGATGCCGGGCTCGCTCTGCTGCTGACGGTGCACGGCGCACCGTACCTGGCGTTCTTGCAGGAAGCCCATCAGCGCTGGAAAGAGATTCCCGAAGATTGGGGTGACGAAGTGATGTCGAACATCTTTGTCCGCGAACCCAATGCCCTGCGCGGAATTCTCGCGCAAGCCGCGCGCTATCTGGCCGATGGCAGTTGCCCGGTGGGCGAGCAAACCTGGCGTTCGGCTTACTGGTCGGCGCAAAGCGCCATCGCCGGTGCCCGGGCGTTGCTCGAGGGTGAACCGGCAGCGTATGCCCTGTGCCGTCCACCGGGTCACCACGCCCGGGCCGAAGCGGCGGGTGGTTTCTGTTATATGAACAATGCGGCGGTGGCCGCCCAGGTATTGCGCGCCGGTTTTTCGCGGGTAGCGGTGCTGGATACCGACATGCACCACGGGCAAGGGATTCAGGAGATCTTCTACGAGCGTGATGACGTGCTCTACGTTTCGGTGCACGGCGACCCGACCAACTTCTATCCGGGTGTCGCAGGTTTCGCCGATGAGCGCGGTGTCGGGGCGGGCGAGGGTTTCAACCTCAACCTGCCGATGGCCCATGGCGCCAGCGAGGCCGACTTTCTGGAGCAATTGGATGTAGCACTGAAGGCGGTGACGGACTTTGGCGCCGAGGTGCTGGTGCTGTCCCTGGGCTTCGACATTTTCGAACTGGACCCGCAAAGCAAAGTGGCGGTGACCCGCGAAGGGTTTGCCGTGCTCGGTGAGCGGATTCGCAGCCTTGGGTTGCCGTGCCTGATCGTGCAGGAGGGCGGGTATCACCTGGAGAGTCTGGAGGATAATGCGCGGGCGTTTTTTGTGAGCCCTGAGGTTTGGCAGCTCTGAGATCTTGGGTGTCTGGAAGATTGCTTTCGCGGGCAAGTCGGATCGCCGCACCGCCGCTCCCACAGGTTTCGCGTCGTCCACAAATCTGCGGTTCTACTCGGACACTGTGGGAGCGGGCTTGCCCGCGATGAACGATAACCCGGTCCACCTGACGGAACACAAGCGCCCTACGGCACTTGCCATAGCCCTGACGTTAACGTAAAGATTGCGGCAGGGCGCCGATGTATGAAGGCGCAGGGCGGATGACCCGGAGCGCTTGATGACGCTAATAAAAACAAACTCCCCCAAACTGCATCGCGAAGCCCGGCTGGCCCGGGAAAAGCTGCACCTGGAAGGCGAAGTGCCGGATGGCGTCCTGCGTGCGGAAATCGATGCCTCCTGGCGACGCAGTCTGAGCCATGGTGTGCATTTCAATGCCAAGCACGAGCTGGCGCTGGAATCGAGTGCCAGCCTCGACGTGTTGCTGGCAAGCAACCGCTTGCTGATCGACGCCGCGTTGCCAGCGATCGATTACCTGGCCGAGCGTCAGGGCAAGGAAGGGCTGATCATCCTCGCCAACTCCGACGCCACCATCCTCGCCGTCGAAGGCCGCGCTGACCGTCTCAAGGGCAGCGGCCTGCAGGACATCACCCTCGGCGCCTGCTGGAGCGAAGCGGTTCGCGGCACCAACGCCCTCGGCACGGCACTGGTGGAAGCCCGCCCGACCCTGATCGATTGCGGCGAACATTATCTGGATCGCCTCAGTGATTTTTCCTGTACTTCGGTGCCGATACATTGCCCCCAAGGCGACATTCTTGGCGTCCTCGACCTGACCCGCGAAGGCCCGCTCGGCCGTGCCCACGACAGCACTGCGCTGCTGGCCATGGCGGTCAGCCAGATTGAAAGCCGGGTGTTCAACGCCAGTTATCCTGACGAAATCGTCCTGGCCTTCCACAGCCGCAGGCAATACCTGGAATCGCCGTGGCAAGGCCTGCTGGCCGTGAGTCTTGGCGGGCAGATCCTGGCGGTCAGCGCCCAGGCCTGCCAGTTGCTCAACGCCGAGCGCTCGGCCCTGGTCGGGCGACGCTGCGAGGAGTTTCTCGGAGTCGACGGCCTGCAGTTGTTGGCGCGTCTGCACCAGGGCGGGGCCGGCAGCCTGCAAACCGCCAAGGGTGAATTCTTCTACAAAACCCTGCGTGCGCCGCAACGCTCGATCAACGTCAGCAGCCCGCCGCGCACTGTCGCGAAACCGGCCAAGGCGCAACCGGATCTGGAAGCGCTCGCCGGCAGCAATACGCGCTACGCCCGTGCCTTGCGCATGGCCCGCCAGGGGCTGGCCAATGAACTGCCGGTTTTGTTGTTGGGCGAAACCGGCACCGGTAAAGAGGTTATCGCCCGCGCCCTGCACATGGCCGGAGCGCGCTGCGACAAACCCTTCGTGGCAGTGAACTGCGCGGCCATTCCCGAAGGCCTGATCGAGTCCGAACTGTTCGGCTATCGCGAAGGCGCGTTCACCGGTTCACGCCGGGGCGGCATGGTCGGGCGCTTGCAGCAGGCCCATGGCGGCACCTTGTTCCTCGATGAAATCGGCGACATGCCCCTGGCCTTGCAGGCCCGACTGTTGCGGGTATTGCAGGATCGCAAGGTCGCGCCCCTGGGCGCTGGGGAAGAGCAGGACATCGACGTTGCGCTGATCTGCGCCACCCATCGCGACCTCAAGCGTCTGGTGGAAGAAAAACACTTTCGCGAGGACTTGTTCTACCGGGTCAACGGCATCAGCGTGATGCTCCCGGCCCTGCGCGAACGCGAAGATTTCGCCGCGCTGGTCAGCCGCATGCTGACGACACTGGGCGCCCCCATCGTGGTTCTGCACGATGATCTCAATCGCTTGCTCGGCGGTTATCACTGGCCGGGCAACATCCGCCAACTGGAGATGGTTCTGCGCACCGCACTGGCCATGCGCGAACCGGGTGAAACCGTGCTGACCCTCGACCACTTGCCCGACAGCATGCTCGACGAGTTGACCGCCAGCGAACGGCCCCAGGCCGGCAGCATCCGGGAAAACGAACTGGAGCTGATCCGTCAGTCCCTGGACACGCATCAGGGCAACGTCTCGGCCGCCGCCGACGCCCTGGGTATCAGCCGCGCGACCCTGTATCGCAAGCTCAAACAGTTGCGATCGTGATGCAGCGCCTGATCGTTCGGCTGATCGACAGCCAGAACCCCGAGGCGCTGCAAGCGTCGCTGCGCTGGCTGTACAGCTTTGTGCGACCCCATCGCCTGGCGATTGCCGGGCTGTTGGGCCTGTCGGTCTGCGCCTCGGCGCTGGTGCTGGTGCAGCCGTGGCTGACCAAACTGCTGATCGATGATGGCCTGTTGGCGCGCAACTTCCCGATGCTGGTGTTGATTGCCGGGCTGATGATCGTCGCCGGGTTGTTGGGCACAGCGCTCTCGGGCATCAACCGCTACCTGCACACGCGATTGTCCGGGCGCATGCTGTTTGCCTTGCGCGATGACCTGTACCGGCATTTGCAAACCCTGTCGCCGGGCTTTTACGGCCAGCGGCGCATCGGCGACCTGATGTCGCGCCTCGATGGCGACGTCGCGGAAATCCAGCGGTTTGCCGTGGACTCGCTGTTTTCGGCGGTGTCCAGCGTGATCGGCCTGGTGGTGGCCGTGGCGATGCTGCTGACCTTGTCCTGGAAGTTATCGCTGCTGGCCCTGGTGCTGATTCCCCTCGATGTCCTCTGGCTGCGCTGGATGCGGCGCAAGGTCGAGCGCGATGTGCGGCAGTTGCGCGAGCGTTCGGCGGACATGTCGTCGTTCATGGTCGAGACGCTGCCGGTGATGAAATTCATCCAGTCCGCCGGCCAGCAACAGCGCGAAGCACGGCGCCTCGAGACGCTGGGGCAGGGCTACATGAGCCAGTTGCTGCGCCTGCAAGTCACCGAGTTTTTCACCCAGGCCGTGCCCGGTACCCTGACCTCGCTGTCCCGGGCCTGCGCATTCTTGATCGGCGGTTACTGGGTGGTGCAGGGCACCTGGCAACTCGGCGCCCTGATTGCGTTTTCCACTTACCTGGGCATGGCCGTGGGGCCGGTGCAGAGTCTGCTCGGGCTTTACGTCGCGATTCAGCGGATGACGGTCAGCCTCGGCCGGGTCATGGAATTGCGCGGCGAACAACCGACCGTGTTGACGCCCGTCACGCCACGCCCGATGCCCAATGGCGGCGATCTCTGGTTCGACAACGTGCACTTCGCCCATCCCGGCCGCCAATCGACCTTGCGCGGCATCGAGGCGCGGATTCCCTACGGTATGAAAGTGGCCCTCAGCGGCGGCTCCGGCGTAGGTAAATCCACCCTGATTGACCTGCTGCAACGTCATCACGATCCGCAATCGGGCCGGGTACTGCTGGGCGACGTCGATCTGCGCGAACTGGACCTGTTCCAGTTGCGTCGGCGCATCGCCATCGTCAGCCAGGACATCGTGCTGTTTCGCGGCAGCCTCGCCGACAACCTGGCCTATGCGGTGCCGGACGCCAGCCGCGAAGCGATTGCCGAAGTGGCGCGACTGGCGCAACTCGACAGCCTGATCGAGTCCTTGCCCGAAGGCCTCGACAGTCCGTTGGGCGAGCGCGGTCAGCAGTTGTCCGGCGGGCAGAAGCAACGCATCGCGATTGCCCGGGCGCTGTTGCAGGACCCTTTGATCCTGGTGCTCGATGAAGCCACGTCCGCGGTGGATGAAGCCACCGAGCGCGAAGTCATCGACGCCATCGACCGCTTGTTCGCCGGGCGTACGCGCATCCTGATCAGCCATCGCCCCTCAACCCTGGCCGATGCCGATCTGCGTTTCGAATTGCTCGACGGCGTGCTGACCTCGAAGACGGTGCTGCATGAAACCTGAATTGCGTATTGGTGTGGTGGACAGCGGCCACTCGGCGGCACAGCGGGTGCGAGTGATCGCCGGTCGGCGCTTTGCATTGCTCGAAGACGGTCTGGCCGAGGGCGAGTTGCGCGACGACCCGCTGGGGCATGGCAGCGCGGTGATCGAGGCGATCGGCCGGCGTGCCCCCTCGGCGCTGTTTTGCGTGGCGCAGGTGTTCGACCAGCGCGGTGTCACCAGCGCCTTGCAGATCGCCACGGCGATTGACTGGCTGCTGGCGCAGGACGTGCGACTGATCAATCTGAGCCTTGGCCTGCGCCAGGATCGCAGCCTGTTGCGCGTGGCCTGCGCGGCGGCAGTGGCGCGGGGCGTGCTGCTGTGTGCGTCGAGCCCGGCCCAGGGGGAAGGGGTGTTCCCGGCGAACTATCCGCAGGTGGTGCGGGTGACCGGCGATGCGCGCTGCGCCGAGCAGGAATGGTCGTGGCTCAACACTGCCCAGGCGGATTTCGCCGCGTGTGTGCAGGGCACCTATCCGGGGCAATCCGGGGCGAGCCTCGGTTGTGCCGCCTTGAGCGGGCACATCGCCGGGTTCCTCGCCGAACAGCCTGACGCCAGCAATGCGCAAGTCATCGAGTGGTTGCGCGACCATGCCCGTTACCGTGGCCCTGAACGGCGCTTCGGGCCATGACCGACGTCGTCATTCTTGGCGCCGGACCGGCCGGCGCCGCCGTCGCGCTGGGGCTACGGCGGCTGGGCCATGGCGTCACGCTGATCAGCGAATGGCGCCGGTTTGCCGCGCTCGAAGGCGTGTCCGTGCGGGTTCTGGATGCCTTGCGCAGCGCGGGCCTGCATCAGGCGTTGACGGAGGCGGCGCTGCCTTCTCAACGCCAGGTGAGCTGGAACGGCCAGCACCATGCGCAGAACATCGAATACTTGCTCGACCGTCCGGTGTTTGACCGAGGCCTGCGCGAGGATTTGCGCCTGGCGGGGGTCGAGCTGATCGAAGGCCGGGTGCTGACGGTTCAGTCATCGGCCAATGGCCACCGAATAGAAATCGACGGACGCGAACCACTGCTCGCGCCGTTTCTCGTGGAGGCCCGCGGACGTCAGGCCCCCGCTATCGGCAAAGGCTTGCGTGGACCCGAGACGGTCAGCTTGCTCAATCGCTGGCAAGGTTCGCCGGGCAGCACCGCCAGCGCCGTAGAAAGCCTTGAGGATGGCTGGGCGTGGATGGCGCGACGCGCCGACGGTCAGTGCTACTGGCAATGGACAGTGGACGTTGCCAGCGCCGGGTTGCCGGGCAAGGCCATGTTGCTCGATTACTGCCGACAGCGGCGCCATGCTTCGAAGCTGGCCGCCGCATTTTTTGCCGGTGAAGCGGAGTGTGATCTACAACTGCACGCCCGCAGCAGCACGGCGATTCTGAGCCCGCAGGTGGGTGGTGAAAACTGGATTCGGGTCGGCGATGCGGCAATGGCCGTCGACCCGCTGTCGGGCAACGGGATCTTTCAGTCCTTGTCTTCGGCGTTGCAGGCGCCGGCAGTGATCAACACGCTGCTGTGCAAGCCCGAGCGAGCGGCTCTGGCCCAGCGTTTTCACCAACAGCGGGTGGAGCAGTTGTTTTTGCGGTTTGCGCGGATCGGCCGGGATTTCTATGCCGATGAGCAGCGCTGGCCGGACCAGCCGTTCTGGCAGGCACGACGGCAATGGCCGGATGCCGAGGTGGCCCATGCCGAGGCGGATTTCGATGCGCTGAGGATTGAGCGGGCGCCGGTGTTGCGTGAAGGGTTGGTCGATGAGGCCGAGGTGGTGATCACGGTCGATCAGCCGTTGGGGATCTGGCATGTGCAGGGGGTTGAGGTGGCGCCGTTGGTGCGGCGGTTAAAACACGGCGAGCCAGCGGATCTGGTGTTGGCCGGATTGACGTTGGAGCAGGGAAGGTTGGTTCGTGGCTGGTTGTTGGCTCAGGGGTTCAAACCCTGAGGTTTGAGCTGTCTGGACCGGCCTCATCGCGAGCAAGCTCGCTCCCACAGTGGTTTTGCGTCGTACACAAATCCCCTGTGGGAGCGAGCTTGCTCGCGATGGCGGTCTGAAGAACGCCGCTATTACAACTTGATCAACACCGACTTCAACTCGGTGTAATGCTCGATCGCCGCATACCCCATCTCACGCCCGACCCCGGACATCTTGTAGCCGCCGAACGGCAGTGCCGGGTCCAGGGCGCTGTGGCAGTTGACCCATACTGACCCTGACTTGATCCGTGGAATCATCCGGTGCACCGCCGCCAGATCATTCGACCAGATACTCGCGCCCAATCCATACGGACTGTCATTGGCCATGCGCAAGGCATCGGCCTCGTCGTCGAACGGAATGGCCACCAGCACCGGGCCGAAAATCTCTTCCTGCACCAGTGAGTGCTTCTGATCGACATCGACAATCACCGTCGGCTTGACGAAGAACCCCGGGCCGAACTGCTCACCGCCGCAGGCGATGGTCGCGCCGCTTTCCCGGCCCTTTTCGATGTAGCCGTAGACGCGCTCCTGCTGGCGCGCCGAGATCAACGGCCCCATGTCGACGCTCGGGTCGAGGCCGTTGCCGAGTTTCATGGCGTTGGCGATGCCAGCGATGTCCGCCACCACATTGTCGAAGTGCTTGCGCTGCACATACAGCCTGGAGCCTGCGCAGCAGACCTGTCCCTGATTGAAGAAAATCGCGCTGGCGGCCCCGGCCGCGGCGGTTTTCAGGTCGGCGTCGGCCATGACGATGGTCGGTGATTTGCCGCCCAGCTCCAGGGTGACCCGGGTCATGGAATCCATGGCGATCTTGCCGATTTGCTTGCCCACCGCAGTGGAGCCGGTGAAGGTCAGCTTGTCCACCAATGGGTTATGAGTCAGGGCGGAGCCGGCGGTGATGCCGGTACCGGTGACCACATTGAACACGCCTTCGGGGTAACCAGCCTCCAGCACCAGCTCGGCGAGTTTCAGTGCGGTCAGCGGGGTTTCGTCGGCGGGCTTGAGCACCACGGTGCAACCGGTGGCCAGGGCCGGGCCGAGTTTCCAGCAGGCCAGCAGTAGCGGGAAGTTCCAGGCGACGATGGCGCCGACCACGCCCACCGCTTCACGTCGAATGAAACTGTGGAACTGGTCGTTGGGCATCAGCGGTGCCGACACGTCAACCGTGGAACCTTCGATCTTGGTCGCCCAACCGGCCATGTAGCGCAGGAAGTCGATGGCCAGTTGCACGTCCATCACCTGGGCCACCGCCGCGCTTTTACCGTTGTTCAGGCATTCCAGCTGTGCCAGCAACTCGGCGTCGCGCTGCATCAGGTCGGCGAGTTTCCATAACAGGTTCTGCCGCTCCCGGGGGCGGGTGCGGGTCCAGGCCGAATCGTCGAACGCCTGGCGGGCGGCAAGTACCGCGCGGTCGACATCCGCAGGCGTTGCCCGTGGCACCACGCACAGCACTTCGCCGGTGGCCGGGTTGTGCAGGGGCATGGTCTGGCCGTCGGCGGCCTCGACCCAGTCACCGCCGATCAGCATGCGCGGGGCGCGCTGGATGAACGCCGAAGTGGCGGGAAGCACATTTGGAAGCGACATGATGAAACCTCGTCTTGTTCGTGTGGCGAGGTCATTCGCAATGGCTGTGCCAGTTGTGTTTTTTTGGCCAGAAGGCCCCATCTGGTGGGGCGTGACAGATTCTCTGTGGATCACCATGAGATCGATAAACGTCGCAAATTGCGACGACGTGAGACGTCCCGAACAAAATGTACATCAGGAACGTAATGCTTTTTGTAGGAGCGAGCCTGCTCGCGATGGACTAAAGAGCGCTGCGTTTAACTGGTAAGCACGCGTAATCGTTAACGACCATCGCGAGCAGGCTCGCTCCTACAGAAAGCTATGCTTGTCTCAGAGTGCAACAGTTGTCGCGAAATTGAACGTGTTGCCGCGATGGCATGACTGGCAAAACTCCCGCCGATTCTGGCAAACCATTGATTCATTGAGGTATTCGTAAGCTGGCACGCTCCGTGTATTGCTCATCGCAGACGTTTCTCTTGCCTCCGTCAGCAGATCAAAGCCGACGGCAGAAACCAAAAAAAAACGATAAGCCACAACAATAAGAACGCACCGTGCGAGGTTCGACGTTGATGAAGAGAAAACTCCGATCAGGCATGAGCGCCAGCCTGCTGGCCGTAGCTGCTTGTGTAGCGCTGCATTCACCCCCTAGCCTGGCAGCCCGCGACGCCCAGACCATCCTCAAGGAAACCTGTCAGGGCTGTCACACCCCCGAAGCCGAAAACGCCCTCAGCCGCATCAGCCACCAGCGCAAAACGCCGGAAGGCTGGCTGATGAGCATTGCCCGGATGCAGACCATGCACGGCTTGCAGATCAGCGATGACGACCGCCGGACGCTGGTCAAGTACCTGGCCGACACCCAGGGCCTGGCGCCGAGCGAAACCGACGGCGTGCGCTATGCGCTGGAGCGGCGGCTCAATACCGTCGAGCACTTCGACGACCAGACCAGCCAGATGTGCGGCCGCTGCCACTCCGGTGCGCGGGTGGCCCTGCAACGGCGTCCGGCGCAGGAGTGGGAGCGCCTGGTGAACTTCCACCTCGGTCAGTGGCCGTCCCTGGAGTATCAGGCGCTGGCCCGGGACCGCGACTGGTTCGACATCGCCCGCAAGGACATGGTGCCGCTGCTGGCCAAGCGTTATCCGATGGACAACCCGGCCTGGAAAAAATGGCAGAGCGTGGCGCCCAAAGCCGATGCGCTGGTGGGTGACTGGAGCTTCAGCGGTCACTTGCCGGGCAAGGGTGAACTGGCCGGTGTGATGACCGTGAGCGCCGATGGCAGCGACACCTTCAAGGTCAGCGTCAAAGGCCAATACGCCGACGGCAGCCCGTTCAATGGCGACGGCAGTGCAATTCTCTACACCGGCTACGAATGGCGCGGCAACGTGACCATCGATGGCGTGACCATGCGCCAGGTGTTCGCTGCTCAAGGCAATGCGATGCAGGGCCGGATGTTCGAGGCCGAGCACGACGAGCGCGGCCTGGACTTCGTCGCCGCCAAACAGGGTTCCCAGCGGTTGCTGGCGGTGCAGCCGGGCTATCTGAAGGCCGGCAGCGAAACCGAAGTGACCCTGATCGGCAGCGGCCTGACCGGCAAGCCGAACTTTGGCAAAGGCGTGGAAGTGCTCGAAGTCGTCTCGCAGAGCCCGCAGCAGATCAAGGTCAAGCTCAAGGCCGCCGCCAATGCCCAACCGGGGGCGCGCGCGGTCAGCGTCGACACGCTGAAAGGCCCGAGCCTGTCGGTGTACAGCAAGATTGCCGAAGTCAAAGTGGTGCCGGAATTTTCGGTAGCGCGGATCGGCGAGGGCGGCGGTTCGACGCCGAAGGTCCAGGGCCGTTTCGACGCAGAAGCCTGGGGCAAGGGCGCTGACGGCAAGCCGTATCGCATCGGCGTGTTCCCGGCGCAGTGGAAGGTCGAAGCCTTCGACGACCGCGCCAGGGAAGACGAAGACGTCAAGTTCGCCGGCACCATGCAGGCCGACGCCGGCGTGTTCACCCCGGGCGATGCCGGGCCGAACCCGGCACGCAAGATGTCCACCAACAATGCCGGCAACCTCAAGGTGATTGCCGCCGTCGACGACGCAGGGAAGTCCCTGACCGGCGAAGGCCACATGATCGTGACCGTGCAACGCTGGAACAATCCACCCATTCCGTGATGTTGCAACGTGAGCTTGGCTGAAAACGCTTTCAGACACTTTTCGGAATGACCGCAAGCCCCGCCAACCGGGGCTTGCACAGGAGGTTGGCAATGGGCGCTATCTTGAATCTGGTCGAACGCAACCTGCACGAAGTGCAGGTCGATGCCGACCGCATGCTGTTTCACATCCCCAGCAGTTCGCTGTTCGCCAGCGATGAACTGACGGGCACCATCATCGATACCTTGCGCGGGCCCGGTTGTTCTTCGGACGACCTGATCCAGCGCCTGGCCGCGCGGTTCAATGGCGAGGAAATCACCGAGACCCTGCGCGAACTGATGGCCCTGGAACTGGTCAGCGACGGTTCGCCGCTGACCCCGGACATCGCCACCAAGCGCGTCGAGCGCACGGCAATCAATACCGTGGTGCTCAACGTCAACACCGGCTGCAACCTGAGCTGCACCTATTGCTACAAGGAAGACCTCGACAAGCCGTCGGCGGGCAAGAAGATGGACGTCGAGACGGCGATTGCCTCGGTGGAAATGCTGCTGCGCGAATCCCCGGACGAAGAGCGTTTCACAGTGGTGTTCTTCGGCGGCGAACCGCTGAGCAACCGCAAGCTGATCGAGTACATGGTCGACTATTGCGAGAAGCGTTTTCGCGAGGCGGGCAAGTTCGTCGAATTCGTCATGACCACCAACGCCACGCTGCTCACCGAAGAAACCGTGGACTACCTCAACGCCCACCGTTTCGGGCTGTCCGTTAGCATCGACGGGCCGAAGACCGTGCACGACCGCAACCGCATCACCGTGGGCGGGCAGGGTACCTATGACGTGGTGCGGCGCAAGGCCGAGATGCTGCTGTCGCGCTACAACAGCCGCCCGGTCGGTGCTCGCGTAACGCTCACCACCGGCGTGACCGACGTCGAAACCATCTGGGATCACCTGTTCAACGAACTGGGTTTTGCCGAAGTCGGCTTTGCCCCGGTGACCTCCGGCGACATCAGCAGCTTCAACCTCACCAGCGATGAGCTGGTGCAGGTGTTCGCCAACATGAAAAAACTCGGCAAGCGTTACCTGGAAGCGGCGCTGGAGCACCGCAACATCGGTTTCTCCAACCTGCACCAGCTCATCACCGACATCCACGAAGGCCACAAGAAAGCCCTGCCATGCGGCGCGGGCCTGAAGATGCTGGCGGTGGATCACAAGGGCGAGCTGAACCTATGCCACCGCTTTACCGGTTCGAGCCTGCCGACCTTCGGCAACGTCCACAGCGGCGTGAAACAGGTGGAGTTGAACGACTTCCTGTCCCAGCGCCTGGATCGCACCAACACCGGCTGCGAGGACTGCCAGATCCGCAACCTGTGTTCCGGCGGCTGCTACCACGAGAGCTACGCCCGCTACGGCGACCCGACGCACCCGACCTATCACTACTGCGAACTGATGCGTGACTGGGTCGACTTCGGCATCGAGGTCTACACCCGGATCATGGCCAATAACCCTGCGTTCATCAGCAGCTACATCACTCCGCGCAAGGCTCACTGATATGAAACATCTCAAGGCAATCAATAACAAAGCGTTGAAGCTGGATCAGGCCGCGGATGAAAACCGCATTGAAGAAGTGGTGGCCATGAGTTCTGTGGCGGGCTGTGCCTCGACCACCGACCCGGGCTGGGAAATCGATGCGTTTGGCGGTGTGTCTTCGCTGTGCCAGCCGATGGAGGCCGACCTCTACGGTTGCTCCGACCCTTGCTGGTGGCCGGCCCAGGTGCCCGACATGATGAGCACCTACCCGGACTGGAACAAGGATGCCCAGGCGTCCAACGAAAACTGGCGCAACCTCGGCACTGTCTTCCCCAAAGACAAGTGATCACAGAAGAAGGATTCCAGCATGCGTAATATCAAAGCCTGCGGCCTGGCCGCGTTTGCGGTCCTGAGCAGCTGTTCGGTCAGTGTCCTGGCCGATGAAAACACCGCGTTGCAAGACGGTCACGAATACATGTTGACCACCAACTACCCGAACAACCTGCACGTGATCGACCTGGCCACTGACACCCTGTTCAAGACCTGCAAGATGCCCGACGCCTTCGGCCCCGGCACCGTGCAGCTGTCGCCGGACCGCAAGACCGCCTACGTGCTTAACAACCACTATGCGGATGTCTACGGCGTTGAACTGGACAGTTGCAAACAGGTGTTCCACGCCAGCATCACCCAGAAGCCGGGGGAGAAAGCGCGCTCGATGTTTGCTTTCACCCTCAGCCATGATGGCAAGGAGCTGTACACGGTCGCCAACCCGACGTTGATGATGAACGACCGTTACGAAGTACAGCAGCCACGACTCGACGTGTATGCCACCAACGCTGGCATGGACGCCAAACCGGTGCGCAGTTTCCCGGCGCCGCGCCAGCTGACCATCATGCAGAGCGGTGACGACGGCACGCTGTACGTGGCCGGGGCGGACGTCTACAAGGTCAATGTGCAAACCGGCAAGTTCGATGTGCTGATCCCCAGCCGCCACTGGAAACGCCCGAACTACAGCGCACCGGACGTGCTCTACGTGTGGAACCAGCAGACCTACCGGCATGACTTCTCGCTGCTCTACACCGCGGCGAAGTTCAAGGACAAGAAACAGGACCCGGCCACCGCCGAATACCTGTACGGCCTGTTCAGTGTCGACCTGAAGACCGGCAAGACCGAAACCACCGACTTCGGTCCTCTGACGGAAATCTACTTCAGCGGCATGCGCTCGCCCAAGGACCCGAACCTGATGTTTGGCGTGCTCAACCGTCTGGCCAAGTACGACATCAAGCAGAAGAAAATGCTCCAGTCCGCCACGCTCGATCACTCCTACTACTGCATTTCCTTCAACAAGGACGGCAGCAAGATCTACCTGGCGGGGACCTTCAACGATGTGGCGATCTTTGATGCCGACAGCCTGAAACAGACGGGCAGCGTCAAGTTGCCGGGCGGGGATATGGCGATTACCACGGCGCAGATTTTTGTGCGGTAGTTGCGGCGCCTGACCTGACGCTATCGCGAGCAAGCTCGCTCCCACAGTGGATTTTCAGTGTGACCACTATTGTGTGAACACCCCCGAACCCTGTGGGAGCGAGCTTGCTCGCGATGAGGCCCTCAAAAACACTGCAACACTCAAACCCCCGGCACCGGACAACTCAAATCCCCCTCCTGACACTTCAAGTACTGCTTGAACGTCTGAACCCGTGCCTTGGTCAGCTCCGTCACGCAATTGCTGTAGATCAGCGGATACACACTCCCGCCTTCCACCCCGGACGCAGAGAACCTGCACTCGGCATCGCGAAACGCAATCCACGACCGCTGCGCACCCACCAGTAACTTCTTGCTGTCCGGGTTGCTCTTGAGTCGCGAAGTGATTTGCTGGTAAAGCGCATTCAACTCCTTGTCCGCCGCCGCATGCTGCTGCGATGCGCACTGGTTCATCGTGACCTGGTCGGTGGCGTTGTCGCAGTTCACGGCAGCATGGGCCAGGGAGGTGAACAACAAAGGCGTCAGCGCCATTAGTAAGCGTGGGTTCATGCTCGAGTGCTCGCTGTGACCGAATGAGAGATGCAGTGTAGCGCCGAGGGGCATTCAGCCCGCTACGCTTGCCATTGCGCGTGTTTTTCCACCGAATCGTATTCCAGCCATGGCACGTCATGGGCCGTCCAGATATGCGCCTGGGGCGTCATCTGCGGATCGGTATCCAGTGTCGCCACCCGAACGATCACGTGCGGCTGGGTCGGCCGTTCGGCTATCAGGTGTGAACCGCAGGCCGAACAGAAATACCGAAACTTGCCCGGCGACGATTCATGGCGGCTCAGGCGATCCTGGCCTTTGGTCCAGCGAAAATGCTCGCGCATGACCCCGGCGGTCGATGCAAAAGCGGCTGCGTGTGCCTTGCGGCAGGTTTGGCAATGGCAATGGCTGATGGGCATGTCGAGGCTGTCGAGTTGGTATTCGATGGCCTTGCACAGGCAACTACCGCGCAGTTTATTCATGGCTGACTCCTTTCAGGGGAAGATTTCGATGGGGAACGTTAGCAGTTTCGATTCTCTGACTATTCTCCTGCCCCAGAACTTATTGTCGTAAATGCAACCGAATATCTCAGGTATGGTTGATTGCACATCCCGATTGGTACAACTTCAAGGTTGGTCGTGTGGTTTTTGACCTACTGTTCAAGTACAGGAGGTGACTTATGAACCCAGCATCTGATCGCATCGAAAGGAAAATCCTGCTCAAGGCCAAGCGTTCACAGGTCTGGCGCGTGCTGGCCAATGCCGAAATGTTCGGACAGTGGTTTGGCGTGGCGCTGGAGGGAAAGCGTTTTGTGGCAGGCGAGTGGACCCAGGGGCAGGTTACCTACCCCGGTTATGAGCATTTGCGCTGGAACGTACTGGTGGAGCGAGTCGAGCCGGAACGGCTGTTTTCGTTTCGCTGGCACCCTTATGCCGTGAAACCGGAAGTCGATTACTCCCAGGAGCCCACCACACTGGTGAAATTCGAGCTCGAAGACATGGACAACGGCACATTGCTCAAAGTCTCCGAGTCCGGTTTCGATCACATTCCCCAGGCCCGTCGCGAAAGGGCTTTCCGCATGGACAGTCGTGGCTGGGAAGAGCAAATGAACAATATCGAGCAGTTTTTGATCGATAATGCCAAGTCCCACGAGCAACAGAGTGGCGGAAGTCGGCTCGAAACCTGAGGCGTTTAAGGGTTTTGGAAGGTGGTTTATAGCGAATGTCTTACACACGATGGTAGCGATGTCGTCTGTTATAAATTGGATCCGATGCGTAATCTCGCTTCACCCACTGAAGCACAGGATGTGCTCAGGATCACGGATGATCGACCATCTGCAAGGAACGCTACGACAAGGAGTCGTCATGGTCTTGGAAAAACCCGCTTCGGCGGGTTTTTTTGTGAGCGCAGGAATAGTCATGGCGGCAGGAACCGTGTTTCTCCCGCCATTTTTTCACTGTCGGTCGAGTTTCGCCGCCGCGCGCTCGGTGATCTGCGCCCGCAGCTTCAATGAGCCGGCAGCCCGCTGGCGAGCCTCCTCCAGCACACTGGCCGGGGCCGTCTCGGGGCTGCCCGCGCTAAACGGTGGGGCCGGGGCGTATTCCAGTTGCAGCTGCACCAGCTCGGCGGTGGACTGGTCGAACAGCTCGGCGGCCAGGGTCAGGGCGAAGTCGATACCGGCGGTGATGCCGCCACCGGTCAACAGATTGCCGTCGCGAACCACCCGGTCTTTCACCGCGATTGCGCCCAGCGGCTTGAGCAGTTCGTGATACGCCCAGTGAGTGGTGGCGCGTTTGCCTTTGAGCAGTCCCGCCGCGCCCAGCACCAGCGCGCCGGTGCACACCGAGGTGATGTAGCGGGCGTTGGTGGCCTGTGCCTTGAGAAAGTCCAGGGTCTGGTCATCTTCCATCAACGGCCCGACGCCACTACCACCGGGCACGCAGATCACGTCCAGTGCCGGGCAATCATCGAAGGTGGTGGTCGGTTTCAACAGCAGGCCGGTGCTGGCGGTGACCGGCATCAGGTCTTTCCAGATCAGATGCACTTTCACATCCGGCAGCGAGGCCAGCACGTCATAAGGGCCGGTCAGGTCCAGCTGCTGAACCTGTGGAAACAACAGAAAACCGATCTGCAACGTCATGGTGTTTTTCTCGTGAAGTGGGTGGACGGTTTGACTGTAGGCTCGTAGGCTTTGGCGCATACGCCAATATCCCCACGAATTACGCCAAATGTCGAAAACCATCCATGTACTCGCTTTCGCCAACGTGCAATTGCTCGACGTCACCGGGCCGCTACAGGTATTCGCTTCGGCCAACGACATTGCCCGTCAGCAAGGCCTGCCACGACCCTACGCGCCGACGGTGATTGCCAGCGGCGGCGGGGCGGTGATGTCGTCGGCGGGGTTGGCGCTGTTGGCCGAACCTTTGCCGGATGGGGGCAGCGATACTCTGATCATCGCCGGTGGCTGGGGTGTTTACGCAGCGGCGCAAGATGCGCCGCTGGTCGCCTGGGTGCGCGAACATGCCCGTGGCTGCCGGCGGGTTTCCTCGGTGTGCACCGGCGCGTTCCTGCTGGCGGCCAGCGGCTGGCTCGACGGCCGGCGTGTGGTCACCCACTGGACCCGTTGCGAGCAACTGGCGCAGCAGCACCCGCGCTTGCAGGTCGAGCCCAATCCGATCTTCATCAACGACGGTCCGGTCTGGACCTCGGCCGGAGTGACTGCCGGTATCGACCTGGCGTTGGCCATGGTCGAAGAAGACCTCGGGCGCGTCATGGCCCTCGAAGTCGCCCGGCAACTGGTGGTGTTTCTCAAGCGTCCGGGTGGCCAGTCGCAATTCAGCGTAACCCTGTCCCTGCAACAGAAAGGCAACCGTTTCGACGAACTTCACGCCTGGATCAGCGAAAATCTGACCCAGGACCTTGGCATCCCGACCCTGGCCTTGCAGGCCGGCATGAGCGAGCGCAGCTTCGTGCGCCACTACCGCGCCGACACCGGCCAGACCCCGGCCCGGGCCATCGAACTGATCCGCGTCGAAACCGCACGGCGTTTGCTCAGCGATACTGGCGTGCCGATCAAACGGGTGGCGGTGCAATGCGGCTTCGGCAGCGAAGAAACCCTGCGCCGCAGTTTCCTGCGGGCCATGGGCGTGACGCCGCAGGCTTATCGGGAGCGGTTTTCGGTCAGTGCTGGAGCAGATCCAATAGCGCCTTGAGTGTTGCTTCTGACGCTTCTTCGGGAATGTTGTGGCCAACGCCTGCCAGCACTCGACGCTCATAGGAGCCGGTGAAATGCCTGATATCTTCGTCGATTTCTTCCGCGGGACCGACGCCATCATCGGCACCGCACAAGGAAATCGTCGGTACGCTGATACTCGGCTGTTTGCTCAGGGCCTGCTCCATCCATTCCAACGTCGGATCGCCAAGGGCATACATGAAACGGTGGCGGTAGGAGTGAATCACAACGTCGACGAAATCCGGGTTATCGAAGGCCGGGGCGCTCAACGGATAGCGTGCAGCGTTGTCGGCCCAGGTGGGTGACCACAGTTTCCAGAGCAATTCGCAAAAAGCGTGGCGATTTTCGGTCAGGCCCGCGACGCCACGAGGTGTGTGGAAATAGTACTGATACCAATAGCGATGCTCGGCCTCAGGAGCCAGAGGCAGTGTCGAATGGGGGATGTCCTGAAGGTTATAGCCATCGCCCGTAACCAGGCAGCGCACCCGTTCCGGCCACAGTGCCGCCACAATGCACGCCGCCCGACCGCCCCAATCGTAGCCACAGAGGGACGCCTGTTTAATGGAAAGGGCATCCATCAGGTCAAGCAAATCCTGGGCAAGGGCGGCTTGCTGGCCAGAGCGCAGCGTATCGGCTCTGATGAAGCGCGTCGGGCCGTATCCCCGCAGATACGGGACGATCACGCGGTAACGCTTGGCGGCGAGAGCAGGGGCGATTTCGTCGTAGGCGCGCGGTGAATAGGGAAAGCCATGAAGCAGGATGACCGGGTCGCCGGTAGCGGGGCCGTGTTCTTCGTAGGCAATGTCGAGTTGTGACGTGCGGACGGTCTTTAGTGGCTGCTCAATCATCATCCCCCCTTGGTGCCGATAGTTGTGTTACCCGAACAGCACCCTTTGCCAGTGTTCTTCACTGATGATCGCGATAGGAACACCGCTCTCTCTCAGTTCAACGGCTTTTTTGATCTTGGTGCCATAAGTGCTATGAAGCCATTGATCGTTTCCGATGCTGCCAACCACCAGATAGTTGATTTTTTTGCTGACCGAGCCACCAATCAGGCCGCCGCGTTCGACTATCAGCGACTCGCATTCTTTGCGCGGACCGTAAGCCATAACTCCGGTGAACAGGAAAACCCGATCAATCCAGTTCAGTGCGGGTGCAGGGTTATCGAGTGGAAGACAGCAAGGAGTTGTGAAGATCTGGTCAGAGCCAATCGGCAGACCTGCAAACTGGTGCAGCATGTCCAGTAGCTCAGCCGATTCTTCGGAGTCCAGCACGCCATCACTCAGCATGTTGGAGAGGCGTTTATAGAGGATGTTCACGACTGGATCACCCAGATGACACAAATGAACTTCGATCCAGCTCTTGAGAAACTCGGCTTCCTGCTGGTTGATCTTGCCATCGGCAGCGAGTCCAGCCGCAATGCCTACCAGCGCGTCGGCTGAACGTTTATCAATGCGTGCTTCGTGGAAGAATCCACTGTTTTGAAATTCCTGATGCAAATCGACCATTGTCACTGCTCCTGGGATTCAACTTCCGCTATTTGATTGAAATACTTCGCCCGATCCGGCGTAAACGTCACCACCATGCCGGTCCGAGTACATGTCAGTGCTCGTTCCTGTGCCAGATCCACGTCCAGGTCTTCCCCACGCAACCCTTGCCACTGTGCGAGGTATTTGAGGGAGCCATATTTTTCGAGTTTCTTCAGGCTGCGGCTCACGCCACCTTTCCAGCCTAGTACCGGCAACTCGCCGGCGAGGCACTGTCGGGCGAGGTCAGGGAAGCGGGCGGCGCGCTGGCGGCCGACTTCCCAGCATTTGATCAAGCCCTTGTCACCGGCCTCCCAGAGTTCTTCGCGGTTCAAACCGGTTCGGAGCGGGGAATCGATACTGCGCTGGATGCGTTGGGTCATTCTGGTTCCTTGAATTCGGGGAGGCTGGACAGCTCCGCTGTACCCGTTGAGCAAGGATGTTAGGTGGGGATGTAGTGGCTGGCAAAGGGTAATTTCGGGGGTGTTTGCTGACGGCAGGTGTTTAAAAAGTGTAGGGCTAAGTTTGCGAAACCTGTGGATGGTGTTGGAAGCTTGTACTCACGGCTGCCAGACGTTTTTCTCCCCACTCAACCTCCGGTCCAGAAAACACGCCGCACTGATCAACGCCAGGTGCGTCAGCGCTTGCGGTGTGTTGCCCATGTGCCGCCCATGGCTGTCGAGCTCTTCGGCATACAACCCCAGCGGGTTGGCGTACCTGAGCAACTGTTCGAACTCCAGGTGAGCCTTGTCCAGCTGGCCGGCGCGGGCCATGCATTCGACGTACCAGAACGAGCACGCGGCGAAGGCGCCTTCGCTGCCGGGCAGGCCGTCGATCTGGCTGTCGTCGTTGCGGTAGCGGTAGACCATGCCGTCGCGCACCAGGCTCTTTTCGATGGCTTGCAGGGTCGCCAGCCAGCGCGGGTCGCGGGCGCTGACGAAACGCACCAGCGGCATCAGCAGCATCGAACCGTCCAGGCCGGTGCCGCCGATGTGCTGGACGAAATGCCCGCGCTCTTCATTCCAGAAGTTCTCCCAGATGTCGGCGTAGATCGCCTGACGGGTCTGGTCCCAACGTGCGAACGGTGCCGGCAGCGAACGTTTTGAGGCGAGGCGGATGGCGCGGTCCAGGGCGACCCAGCACATCAGCCGTGAATGCAGGAAATGGTATTGCCCGCCGCGCATTTCCCAGATGCCGACATCCTTTTGCTCCCAGGTTGCGCAGACCTGATCCACCACTTCCACCGTGTGTTTCCAGCCTTCATGGGAAATGGCTTCGCCGTATTTGTTAACCAGGTAGATCGCGTCCATCAGCTCGCCAAAAATGTCGAGCTGGACCTGTTCGTAGGCCTGATTGCCGATGCGCACCGGTTGTGCGCCAGCATGGCCGGACAGGTGCGGCAGCTCGACCTCCGGTAATTCCTGGCGACCGTCGATGGCGTACAGGATGTTGAGTTTCATCGGTTTGCCATGGCAGTCGCTGACCCGCCCGCGCAACCAGCGCATGTAGGCGTTGGCCTCTTCGACGAAGCCCAGGCGCATGAATGCATAAACGGTGAATGAGGCGTCGCGGATCCAGGTGAAGCGATAGTCCCAGTTGCGTTTGCCACCGGGGCTTTCCGGCAGGCCGAACGTCGCGGCGGCGAGAATCGCGCCGTGTTTGCGCGAGGTCAGCAGCTTCATTGCCAGGGCCGAGCGGTTGACCATTTCGCGCCAGCGGCCGCGGTAGTTGGACTGGCCGATCCAGTCGCGCCAGAACTTCAGGGTGCGCTCCAGGCACAGTTCGGCAGCGCCTTCCTTGAAGCGAGCATCGTTGACGGCGCCGAGCAGGAACTGGCCTGTCTGGTCTTGCTCGAGGGTGAATTCGGCGACCGCCACATTGGCGTCGATGCGTAAGGCCTGATCCGAAGATAGCCGCAGCGACGGTTGACTGGCGGCCTCGAAGATCACGTCCC
This sequence comes from Pseudomonas sp. P4_C4, assembly GCF_056402055.1. Taxonomy (NCBI): domain Bacteria; kingdom Pseudomonadati; phylum Pseudomonadota; class Gammaproteobacteria; order Pseudomonadales; family Pseudomonadaceae; genus Pseudomonas; species Pseudomonas sp. P4_C4. The sequence goes on from NZ_JBFUID010000032.1 coordinate 45,346, forward strand.
GCTTGTCCACGCGTGCGTGGGTCGTGGCACGGGCGTAGTCATGGCGCACAGCGCAACGCATGTGGAAAGTGGCGCTGCCGCTGACCACGCGGATCCGCCGCATCAGCAGCGGCAGGTCATCTTCGGTGTCGCCGACAGGCAGCAGGTCGGTAACTTCGACCACGGCGCGATCACTGAGCCAGCGGCTCAGCAGCACATTGGTGTCGGGCAGGTAAATCTGTTCGCGGCGAGCATCGGGCAAGTCCGGCGACAACTGGAAAATCCCCGCCTCGGGGGTGTCCAGCAGTGAGCAGAAGATCGACGGACTGTCGAATTCCGGCCAGCAGAAAAAATCCACACTGCCTTTGTCGTTGACCAGCGCCGCACTGCGCATGTCGCCGATGATGCCGTGGGCGTCGATGGGGCTTTGGCGTTCAGGGGGATCAGCCATTGTCGTGAAACTCCGGGAATCTGGGTCCTAAGTAGCTGACTGGTTTGGGTGGCCGAGAGTTCATTTGACGAAGAGGCCTTCACATTCAACCAACAAATTGCTGCTTCCCCCTCGATTCGCCGTTATGGCAACGTGCATGCCCTGACTGAGGCCGGACCCATGGCAAACCCCTATCGCGAGTTGTTCAAAGCCCCCGGCAGTGGCGCATTCGTGCTGGCCGGAATGATCGCGCGCATGCCGATTTCCATGACCGGCATCGGCCTGATCACCATGCTCTCGCAGTTGCAGGGTGGCTACGGAATGGCCGGTGCGGTGGCGGCGACGTTCGCCCTGGCCACGGCCTTTTGTGCGCCGCAGGTCTCGCGCCTGGTGGATCGATATGGCCAGGGGCGGATTCTGCCGGTGGCGGCGTTGCTGGGCGGTGGGGCACTGTTGTTGCTGTTGTTGTGCACGCGGTTGCAAGCGCCGCACTGGACGCTGTTTGTCTTCGCCGCGCTGGCATCAAGGGGCCAGAACGTAGGCAAAGCGTTGGTGCAGCAACTGCTGGAATTGGCGTCTGAGTATTTCCGCGTTGTGCGACTGACCACGGACACACCCGAGGGCGCAGTCTTTTACCTTAGCTGCGGGTTCCGGCCGATACAGGATGATTTTGCGACGCATATGAAGTCATTGGTGGATGTGACATAGCCAATGCGAACTCACTGATGGACCGTCGGGGCATTTGTGGTTCAGCAACTTTCACGCCTGAAGGAATAGTCCTCAGGCCTCGGACAGGGTTCTGCCGAGCCGTCTTCCGCATCCCGTATCGCCTATGTATTATCGGCATCGGCCCGATGCTGCCCGCCGCTCGCTCCCGCTGGGAAAGGTGAAAGCATCTCCTTCTTGTACGAACCCTGTCGCCTCTCTTGACGGTCGAGATTTGGCAATGCGAGCACCAAGGCATCTCGGCTACAGGAGCAGTCATGTTTTCAATCGAGCAAGCCAGGCAAATGGCCAAACAGTTGCGCGCCTCGCTGGAGGAACGCAATCAAGTGGTGACCCATTCCACCGCGCTGGAACTGGTCGCGCAGCAACTGGGCTACAAGGACTGGAACACCGCGTCAGCGATGCTTGCCCCGGCAAACATGCCGTCCACGCCTGCTGCGACTTTCGACAAACCCATTCCAATCCTGCGGATGTTCGACGAAGGCAAGGCGCGCGAGTTTTATCTGGATTTCCTGGGGTTCAGCGTCGAGTTCGAGCACCGCTTCGAGGCTGATCTGCCGCTGTACCTGGGCATCAGTCGCGACGGGCTGCAACTGCATCTTTCCGAACATCATGGCGATGCCAGTCCTGGCTCGACGGTATTTGTGCCGATGAAAAATATTGAACTGCTGCGGGACGAATTGCTCGGCAAGCGCTACGGATACGGGCGTCCGGATATTGTTCAGCAGGGCTGGGGTAAAGAGCTGCAAGTCTACGACCCGTTCGGCAATCGGATTCGCTTCTGCCAATACTGATTCGACGGTGCGGACCGGGGTGACCCGGTCCGCTTCAAGGCACAACGATTCGACCTCGCTCGCACCGATTCAGGCTGTGCTTTAATCTGAAACCTTCAATCAGGAGATCTCGGAATGGAACCCAACATCGCCCACGTTTCTCGCTTCCTCGTATCAGGTCTGACCGTACGTACGAAGAACCAGGATGAATTCCGGAAGGAGAGTGCGAAGATCCCCGGGCTGTGGGGGCAGTTCTTTGCCAGCAGCGTTGCCGAGCAGATCCCGGACCGTTTACCCAATGCACCTGTTGTTGGTGTGTACTCAACTTATGAATCTGACGCCAACGGTTTGTACAACGTGACGGCAGGTGTGCCCGTGACCGCGACGAGCGCGGACTTCGACAGCATCGAGATTCAGGAAGGCAAGTATCTGGTCTTCGAAGCCCGTGGCCCAATGCCCGCTGCGGTCATTCAGGCCTGGGGGGATATCTGGAACTACTTTGAACAGCATCAACAGGTGCAACGTCGTTACGCCACGGACTTTGAATCCTATGGCGGCCCTGACGAAGTCCGGATTCATATTGGCGTTGTGGCATAAACGCTGAACGAAACAGGTGGGTTAAATCTTGAGGATCAACACGGCATGACCACGCAGGACACTTCGCTTCAAGACATCGCCGCGCCTGAAGGCGTTTGTTATGGCTGTGGCAGCCAGAACCCGCACGGGTTGCACATCAAGAGCTTCTGGCATGAAGACGGGGTGCATGTCATGGCCGAGCATTTGCCGGATGACAAGTACTGCGGCTGGCCGGACCTGGTTTACGGCGGTTTGATTGCGATGCTGGTCGATTGCCACTCCAACTGGGCTGCGATGGCTTATCACTATCGGGCAGAGCAGCGCGAAGCGGGCAGCTTGCCCCACATTACCTGCGTCACCGGTCACCTGGGCATCAAGTTCATCAAGCCCACCCCGATGGGTGTCCCCCTGACACTGCGTGCCAAAGTCGAGGGCGATGTCGGGCGCAAAAGTCGGGTCATTTGCGAGGTTTTCGCCGGGGATGTCCTGACCGCTGTCGGGGATTCCACCTTTGTCCGCGTCGATACCGGGCAACTCAGGGCCGAAGCGCACGAGCGTCAGGTCGAATCCTGAACCCGGCGCAACGAACGCGCATCACCGTTGCCATTCGTCAGCGAGTGAGCACCTTTCCAGATACAAAGGCTGCCCCCCTGTAGGAGCGAGCTTGCTCGCGATGGTCGTTAACGATAACGCGTGTTTACTGGCTAAACGCAGCGCTCTTGAATCCATCGTCGGATCGCCGCCCGGAGCAAGCTCGCTCCTACAACGGCCCGGTTTTTTTGTTGCAGATGAGGCTTTCAGCCATCAGTACTGCGCGCGCAGGCTCAGGGTCACGGTACGCGGGTCGCCGTAGAAGTTGGTGCCCCAGGAGGCATCGACGCGGTCGTAGTACTTGCGGTCGAACAGGTTGTTGGCGGTCAGTGTCGACGACAGGTGTTCGTTGAACTTGTAGCCGACCTGCGCCGTGGCGATGGCAAAGCCGCCTTGCTGGAACTTCACGTCACGCTGGTAGTAGGTGTCGCTGACCACACGCACGCCACCGCCGACGCTGAAGTCCTTGAGCGCACCGTCGGTGAACTCGTACTTGTTCCACAGGTTGAAGTTGTGCCTGGGCGTAATGGTGCTGAAGGTCTTGCCTTTGTTGGCCTGATCGCCGTCCAGGAACTTGGTGGAGGTGTAGGCGTAACCGGTGACGATGCTCCAGTTCTCGCTCAGGTTGCCGCTCAGCTCGGTTTCCCAGCCCTCGCTACGTGCCTTGCCTTCGGTCATGTAGGCACCGGAGGTGTTGTCGTATTCGGCGCGGTTTTCATCGTAGATGCGAAAGGCGGCGATGCTGGCGTTCAGGCGACCGTCGTAGAATTCGCGCTTGACGCCGATCTCGTACTGCTTGCCTTCGCGCGGGCCGACCGGCTTGCCATCCGTGCCGATTTCGCTCTGCGGTTTGAACACGCCGGTGTAGCTGAAGTAGGTCGACAGCTGCGGGGTGATCTTGCCGATGATGGCGCCGTACGGTACGACCTTGCGGTTGATGCTGGTGTGGGCTTCGCCGAAGTTGTCGAAGAAGGCGTTGGCGTTTTTCGCATCGCTTTCGTACCAGGTGACGCGGCTGCCGCCGATGACATCGAGCCAGTCGGTGACGTTGAACTTGGCACGGGTGTAGACGCCGTACTGATCGGACTTGGACCAGTTGCCGTTGACGTGCGCATAGTCGTTGTGGGGAATGTCGATGCTGCCCGGGTCGAACACGTTGATCGGGAAGTACTCGCCGCCGCCGTAGGTGAAGTCCTTGTCCAGGTGCTGGTACTCGGCGCCCAGAGTGAACTCGTGCCGGCGATTGGCGAACTCGAACGGCGTGGTGACGAAACTGTCGACGCCGATGGTCTTGATGTGGGTGTAGTAGTCATAGGCCACGACTGAGCTGTCACCGGTGGTGGGGTCGACCGCGCCGTCGGCCCAGGTGAAGTTACGCTGCGGGGTTTCGGCGTCGCGGTAGGTCAGGGTGGTCTTGAACTGACCGCCGTTGTCCAGTTCGTGGTCGAGTTCGGCGAAGGTTTCCCAGACCTTTTCGTCGAGGGTGTTCCACTTGGCATCGACGAAGGTCGAGCGCGGTACGTCGAGCAATCTGCCGTCGGCGTAGGCCGGCAGACCGAAGGCCGGGGTGGAGTGGTTCTGTTGGTAAGCGCCGCCGACCGACAGGGTGGTGGTCGGGTCGAGGTCGAATTCCAGGCGACCGTAGACCATCGGGCGTTCGTTCTGCGCGTAGTTGACGAAGGACTTGTTGTTCTCGTAGGCGGTGATGAAGAGACCGCGCACGGTGCCCTGGTCGTTCAACGGGCCGGTGACGTCCACCGAAGAACGGTAGCGATCGTAGGAGCCTGCGGCCAGTTCGCCACCGAGGGCGAATTGGCTCAGGGCGCGCTTGCGCACAACGTTGATCGTACCGCCGGGTTCACCCGCGCCCTGGTACAGGCCCGAAGGACCGCGCAGCACTTCGATGCGGTCGTACATCGCCAGGTCGAAACTGGTGGCCATGTCGCCCTGGCCGGTGGGTTGCGAGACGCCGTCGACCTGCACCTGATCGACGAGGAAGCCACGCATGTAGATGTCATTGAGGCTGGAGCCGGAGTTGTAGGTCTTGATGGTCACGCCGGTGACCTGACGCAGGGCGTCCTGCAGGCTGTTCAGGTTCTGGTCGTCCATGCGTTGGCGCGTGACGACGGACACCGACTGCGGGATGTCCTTGACCTTGATGTTGCCTTTGCCGATGGTCACTTCATCGCTGGTATAGGAGTGCGTGCCTTCAGTGGTCGGCCCCAGCGCCACGCCGGTGATGGACGTCGCACCCAGTTGCAACGTACTGGAGTCACCGGCCGCCGGCACCAGCGACACGGTGTTGCCATTCAACTGAAAATTGATGCCGCTCCCCAGCAGCAAGGTTTTCAGTGCCTGTTCCGCTTCCATGCTGCCGGACACCGTCGTGGACTTGATGCCGTTGACCATGTCCTGGCTGTAGAGAATCTGCAGGTTGGTCTGCTGGCCCAGTTGGCGCAATGCGCTGGCCAGCGACTGAGCCGGCACATTGACGTTCACCGGGGCTGCCTCGACCTGGGAAGTGCCCAGCAGCAACAGGGTCAGCAGCGCGCCCGGCACGACCGTTCGGAATTTCTTTTGCCGTTCGATGGCTAATGCCAGCGGTGCGCGGGACAGAGTAAGGCTTTGCATTGCTCGAATCGCTCCAGAATGGTGTGTGCAGTTTTTTAGATAATGATAATTATTATTAGACGGACCACTTTGGCTAAACCGGAGAACAAACTTCAAAAAACAATGGTCTGCGTGCGGCAACGACCGTCAGGCGGTCGCGCGCTCGGTGACGACCCGGCCCGATTCCATGCGCACCAGTTGATCGGCCATGTCGAAATAGCGGTCGTCGTGGGAGATGACGATGATGGTTTTGCCCAGGCGTTTGAGGTCCGGCAGCAGCTCGGTGTAGAAGATGTGGCGGAAGGTCGGGTCCTGGTCGGCGGCCCATTCGTCGAACACCAACACCGGGCGTTCTTCCAGCCAGGCATTGACCAGCGCCAGGCATTCAACACTGATCTCGACTGACCCACCGCCTTCGCGAGCAAGCTCGCTCCTACAGGGTTCGAGACAATTTACCGGGCAAGTCGAAGCAGTACTTTAAATCTATATGAGAATTACTATAAATTACGCGACTCAAATTGCCACTATCTTGCCGCTGCGTGATTCAGCGGTCGCCGGAACGGCTCAAGGACAGAAACCGCACCCCAGGCGGACGGGAGTCATGTTGGAAAACTACTATCGCGAGCTGGTGTGTTTCCTGAACGCCAGGCTGGGCAACCGCCAGGTGGCCGAAGATGTGGTGCATGACGCTTACCTGCGCGTGCTGGAACGCACCAGCGAAGCGCCGATCGAGCAGCCCCGGGCATTTCTTTATCGCACTGCATTGAATCTGGTCATCGATGACCATCGACGCAACGCCTTGCGTCGCGCTGAGCCGCTGGACGTACTCGACAGCGAAGAACGCTACTTCACGCCTTCGCCGCACAAGGTCCTCGATCACGGCCAGCGCCTGGACATGCTCCAGCGGGCCTTGGCGGAGCTGCCACGGTTGTGCCGCGAGAGCTTCCTGTTGCGCAAGATCGAGGGCCTGTCCCATCCGCAAATCGCCGAGCAACTGGGTATTTCCCGTGCGCTGGTCGAAAAGCACATCGTCAATGCCATGAAGCATTGCCGTGTGCGGATGCGCCAGTGGGACGCCCAGTGATCCTGCGCGGCTCGGCACTCAAGCCGGTCGACGACAGCCCCTTCGTCAACGCAGTGTTCTCGCCGGAGTTCACCGACCTGGTGTTCCAGCAACCCGACAGCGAGCGCGAACGACTGGTGAACGAGTACCACAACACCAATTACTCGGTGGTGGTGGATTTGTTGTTGGCGACGGCGAGCTGAGATTTGCTGCGTCTGTAAGGCCGCCTTCGCGAGCAAGCCCGCTCCCACAGTAGTCCAGTGAACACAGGTCCATTGTGGGAGCGAGCCTGCTCGCGATGGGGCGATTGAAATCACCCAAAACACTCAATCCTGAACCCTTCCTGAAGATCCCCGAGATTGCCCCTGCAAGCTTTTGTATCGGGTTTACTCGCCAAACATCGGGGCGTAAGCTTCGCGCGTTTTCATCCATTACGGAGACCCACAGTGGGTACTTGTTCGAGTGACAGTTGTCGGCCGGTCTCGGTAACCGGCATTTTCTCGGCAAGATAACGCGCAGTCTCCTGTGCCGTTGTCTCGCCGAAAAGCGAGCAGCGGCATCCTGATCATGGCCAGTCCGGGCCATGTCCCGACGTCCCTCTCATCGACGCTGAACAGTGCGTGGTTTCGACTTTTTGTCGTGGCCGCCGCTCTATCGACACGCCTGTCATTCGTGACCGGCGCGCCAGGCCTTGCTTTGCCGGTTGTTCCGGCGGCAGCGGCGTGGACCTGCCTGCTCGACGGTTTCCCGGCTGACCAAAGGGGCACCAGCCATGAAACTTACCCTCAAGGAATTCTTCGCAGGCTTCCTGCGTAACCGCCACATCGCCCGGCACTTTCGCCGCCTGGCGTTGCTGGAAACCTTCACCGACACCACGGTCAGCCGTGAAGTCCCGCCCACCCTGGCGCAAACCCTGGTGGCCGCTGCCGGCAGCGACACCGGTCAATTGCTCAACACCCTGGGCAGTCACACCGACGGCTTGAGCGAACTCGAAGCCGATGCCCTGCGCGAGCAATTCGGCCTCAACGAAGTCGAGCACGAACAACCGCTGCCCTGGTGGACGCACCTGTGGCACTGCTACAAGAATCCGTTCAACCTGCTGCTGACGTTGCTGGCGGTCATCTCCTGGCTGACCGAAGACATGAAAGCCGCCATCGTGATTTTCTCCATGGTGGTGCTCTCGACCTTGCTGCGTTTCTGGCAGGAAACCAAATCCAATCAGGCCGCCGATGCCCTCAAGGCCATGGTCAGCAACGCTGCCACTGTGATGCGCCGGGACCTTGAGGAGCACAGCGCGCAGCGCATCGAATTGCCGATCAGGCAACTGGTGCCGGGCGATCTGATCGTGCTGTCGGCCGGTGACATGATTCCCGCCGATTGCCGGGTGCTCAGCGCCAAGGACCTGTTCGTCAGCCAGGCGGCGATGACCGGCGAATCGATGCCGGTGGAAAAATTTCCCCGCCAGCAGGACCATGACACACTCAATCCGCTGGACCTGGACAACATCCTGTTCATGGGCACCAACGTGGTGTCCGGCACGGCCATGGCGGTGATCCTCACCACCGGTAACAGCACCTATTTCGGCGCCCTGGCTCAGCGGGTCGGCGCCACTGACCGGGCGTCGACTTCGTTCCAGACCGGGGTCAACAAAGTCAGCTGGCTGCTGATCCGCTTTATGTTCGTGATGGCGCCACTGGTGTTGTTCATCAACGGTTTCACCAAGGGCGACTGGACCGAAGCGCTGCTGTTCGCGCTGTCGATTGCCGTGGGCCTGACCCCGGAAATGTTGCCGATGATCGTCACCTCGACCCTGGCCAAGGGCGCGGTGTTCCTGTCGCGCAAGAAAGTCATCGTCAAACGCCTCGACGCCATCCAGAACTTCGGCGCCATGGACGTGCTGTGCACCGACAAGACCGGCACCCTGACCCAGGACAAGATCTTCCTGGCGCGCAACGTCGACGTCTGGGGCAACGACTCCGATGACGTGCTGGAAATGGCCTACCTCAACAGCTACTACCAGACCGGCCTGAAAAACCTGCTGGATGTGGCGGTGCTCGAACATGTCGAAATCCACCGTGAGCTGAAAGTCGGCACGGCGTTTCGCAAGGTCGACGAGATTCCGTTCGACTTCACCCGCCGGCGCATGTCGGTGGTGGTCGCCGAGCGTGATCAACCGCACCTGCTGATCTGCAAGGGCGCGGTGGAAGAGGTGCTGGCGGTCTGCTCGCGGGTGCGTCACGGCGAAGTCGATGAAGCCTTGACCGAAGAACTGCTGGCGCGAATCCGTCAGGTCACTGCCTCGTTCAACGCAGAGGGCCTGCGGGTGGTGGCGGTCGCGGCACGGCCGATGGTCGAAGGGCGCGACACCTACAGCCTGGCCGATGAACAGGCACTGACGCTGATCGGTTACGTGGCGTTTCTCGATCCGCCGAAAGAAAGCACCGCACCGGCCATCAAGGCCCTGGCCGCCCATGGCGTGGCGGTGAAAGTGCTGACCGGCGACAACGAACTGGTGACGGCGAAAATCTGCCGCGAGGTCGGCCTGGAACAGCAAGGCCTGCTGATGGGCAACGACATCGAACGTATGAGCGATGCTGAGCTGGCGAAGGCGGTGGAGACCACCAACGTCTTCGCCAGGCTGACGCCGTCCCACAAGGAACGCATCGTCCGTCTGCTCAAGGGCAACGGCCATGTGGTCGGTTTCATGGGTGACGGCATCAACGACGCCCCGGCCCTGCGCACCGCCGACATCGGTATTTCGGTGGACAGCGCCGTGGACATCGCCAAGGAAGCGGCCGACATCATCCTGCTGGAAAAGAGCCTGATGGTGCTGGAGGAGGGCGTGCTGGAAGGGCGCCGGACCTTCGCCAACATGCTCAAGTACATCAAGATGACCGCCAGTTCGAACTTCGGCAACGTGTTCTCGGTGCTGGTGGCCAGTGCGTTCATCCCGTTCCTGCCGATGCTGCCGATGCACCTGCTGGTGCAGAACCTGCTCTACGACATTTCGCAGATCGCCATCCCGTTCGATAACGTCGATGACGAAATGCTCAAGCAACCACAGCGCTGGCAGCCGGGCGACGTCGGACGCTTCATGCTGTTTTTCGGGCCGATCAGCTCGATCTTCGACATCAGCACGTTCGCCTTGATGTGGTACGTGTTCGATGCCAACACCCCGGATCACCAGACCCTGTTCCAGTCCGGCTGGTTCGTGGTCGGGCTGCTGACCCAGACACTGATCGTGCACATGATCCGCACGCCGAAGATCCCGTTCCTGCAAAGCCGCGCGGCCATGCCGTTGCTGGTGATGACCGGACTGATCATGGCCGTGGGGATTTTCCTGCCGATGGGACCGCTGGCCCATTACTTCAAATTGCAGGCGTTGCCGTCGCTGTACTTCGTGTTCCTGCCGGTGATCCTGCTGGCGTACATGGCGCTGACCCAGGCGGTGAAGGGGTTCTACATTCGCCGGTTTGGCTGGCAATAAAGCCGCGAGGCTGGCCAATCAACGCACCCCCTGTGGGAGCGAGCTTGCTCGCGATGACTGAGTGTCAGTCGATATCCATGTCAACTGATACACCGCTATCGCGAGCAAGCTCGCTCCCACAGGGGGGGGCGTGTATTTTTCAAGGGATTCATCATGCAAGCACTTAACAACCTCAACCTGACCTCCCTGATCGACACCCTGGTCAGCCTCAGCACGGCCTTTATCCTCGGTGGCCTGATCGGTTTCGAGCGTCAGTACCGGCAACGCACCGCCGGCCTGCGCACCAACGTGCTGGTGGCGGTGGGCGCGGCGATTTTCGTCGACATGGCCAACCGGCTCGGCGGGGCCGAAGGCGCCGTGCGGGTCGTGGCGTACGTGGTCTCCGGTATCGGCTTTCTCGGCGCCGGGGTGATCATGCGCGAAGAGGGCAATGTGCGCGGCCTCAATACTGCCGCCACGCTCTGGACCTCGGCGGCAGTGGGTGCCTGCGCCGGTGCCGACCTGCTGGCCGAGGCCTTGCTTGGCACCTTGTTCGTGCTCGCGGCAAACACCTTGCTGCGGCCGATCGTCAACAACATCAACCGTCAGCCGCTGGATGTGATTTCGGCGGAAGTCACCAACATCGTCTATGTCATTGCCCGGCGTACGCAGCAGAAAACCGTGCTGGCCTTGCTCGAAGCCGAGCTTGCGCGCAGCAACTATCCGGCCAGCGATGTCGATGTGCATGCCTTCGGCGCGGATGAAATTGAAATCGAAGCCACCCTGGCCACCACCTCGGTCGATGGTGATGAACTGGATGCGCTGGTGGCGCGGATTTCGACGTCGAGCATGGTGGTGCAGGCGTTCTGGAGTCCGAGTACCACGGAGTAACGGCCAAGGTTTCCCGGGCAAGCGTCAGATTAACCAGCATTTATTTAGGAATATTCCTACATAAACCCAGGAAGGTCTTCCGTAGGCTTTGCGACCTCTTGAAACCGACATCCATTTGGAGGTCACCTTGCCGAACAAATCCTTGCGCATCCTGATCGCCGATGCGCAGCACTTCAACCGCCTGCGGATCGAGCGACTGTTCAACCAGCTCGGCTATTTTCGGGTGGCTCCGGTGCAGAGCCTCGACGAGCTCCTTGCACTGGTGGAGTACGGTTGCGAGCCTCTGGACCTGGTGCTGGTCAATGGGGCGATGGCAATTGGAGCGCTGGACCTGTTCAGTTTCCTTGCCGACAACCCGCAGGTTCATCACGCGTTTATCTTCAATGAACGGCAGGCGCCGTTGTCGCCAGTCGCGGGCAAAGTCCGGTTGAGCCAGGCCGCTCTGCCGGACCTGGCGTCCATTACGCAGTTGATGAGCGCTGTCGATCGTCGGCTACCATTCGTCGGAACTGTCATTTCTGTCAGGTAGTACTTTCCAGCCTTCCATGCAAAAGTCTATGCGCAGCGTTGTGCCCAATCGCTGCAGTGCCTGGAGGGCATTTTTTGCCCGATCGTGTTGTTTTGCACGGGAGTTGTCATGAAGTCAGCACTGATTGTGGAAGATCATCCGGTGGTTCGATCCATGATCAAACTCGTACTCAAGGGTGAAGGATTCAAGAGTATTTACGAGGCCTCCCGTGGCGATGAGGTCCTGGCATTGATCCGCGAGCATCAACCGGATGTCGTGCTGCTTGATCTGGGTCTCCCGGGTGTGGCGGGGCTTGAGGTGATGGACCGTATCAAGGCCGAAAACACGCGATGTCGCGTGGTGGTGTTCACCTCGCTGGAGGCCCAGTTCTATCAGGACCGCTGCATGCGGGCCGGGGCTGTTGCCTATGTTTCCAAGAGCAAGGACCTGGATGACTTGAAGGCGGCGGTGAATTGCGTGATGGCCGGCTATACCTATTTCGCCCAGCTCCCCTCGAGTTCCGTGTCGATGGGGGAGTTGCAACGCAGTGAAAAGCAGTTGATCGACAAGCTCTCCAACCGTGAGTTGACCATTCTGCAGTACCTGGCCCGGGGTTCGAAAAACCTGGAAATCGCCGAGATCATGCACCTGAGCTACAAGACCGTCAGTACCTACAAGACCCGTCTCACCCTCAAGCTCAACGTGAGCTCGTCGGTGCACTTGAGGGATTTCGCCCTGCGCAATCAATTGATCTGAATGAACGCTCTCCGACGACTGGCAGGCGGGGTGCTGATTGGCCTTCTACTCTGGGCATCGACGGTCTGTGCACAACAGTCGTTGACCCTGTTGGGACGCTCGAGTGCCGAAGGCCTGAGCGTCAGGTGGTCGGAAACCGAGTTGCGCTGGTTGCAGCAAAAGGGCCGATTGGTACTGGCTGTCTCGGCTCCCGACTATCCCCCCTTCGAGTTCAACACGGCAGGCAAGGTGTTCGAAGGCGTAACAGCCGATTACGCCGGATTGCTGGAACAATTGTTGAATGTCGTCATCGAGGTTCAACGTTATCCGTCGCGGGCCGACGCGGTGCAGGCCATCAAGGACGGGCAGGCCGACCTGCTGGGAACGGCCAACCGATTCGAAGCCGAAGATCCGCAGCTACAGATGTCCAGCGCCTACGCGGTGGATCAACCGGTGCTGGTCACCCGCACCGATTTCCCTCCGGTGCTCGACCCGACGCTGGCCGGCAAGCGACTGGTGATGCTGTATCACTACTTGCCCGAATACAGCGTGCAACAGTTCTATTCCAAAGCGCAGGTCCAGCTGTTTCCCTCGACACTGGCGGCGATGGGCGCCGTGGCGTTCGGCCAGGCTGATGTCTACCTCGGTGATGCGATCAATGCCCATTATCTGATCAGCAGGAATTACCTGAACAACGTGCACCTGACGGACTTCTCGCCCATGGAGTCCGGGCGTTTTGCCTTTGCGATAGCCCGCGACAACGTTGCGCTATTGCGCATCGTCAACAAGGCGCTGGCGGCCATCACCACCAATGAACAAATGAACATCCTGCGCCGTTGGGGGGCCAACGGGGTGCATATCCCGGGCACTCAGTCTTTGCAATTGAGCGTGGCCGAACAGCACTGGCTCGAACGCCACCCGCGGGTGAAGGTCGCGATCAACGAAAATATCCCGCCGATTTCATTTGTCGACAGCGAAGGCCAGTTTCGCGGTATCGGCGTCGATGTGCTGGCGAAAATCACTTTGCGCACCGGGTTGCAATTTGATATCCAGGGCATGAAGTCGGTGGCCGAGATGATGACGGGCATCACGAGCGGCCAGATCGATGTGTTGGCCGGTATCGGCCTCAGTTCCCAGCGTGAAGATGAATTGCGGTTCACCCGGTCGTTTCTGAGCAGCCCGTCGGTGCTGGTGACCCGCGTGGACGCGGACAGCCCCAGGACGCTGGATGACATGGCGGGGAGAACCCTGGCGCTGACCCAGGGCAACATTGCCGGCGAGTACATTCGCCAGCAATACCCGCTGATCGAGCTGGTGGATGCGCCACTGTCGACGGACGCCATGGAAATGGTCGCCCAGGGCAAGGCCCATGGCGGTATCAACTCGTTGATCAGCGCCCGTTACCTGATTTCCCGGCAGTATCGCGATCGCCTGCAAGTGACCAGCACCGTGGGCACCGACCCCGCCCGAAGCACCCTGGCAACCAGTCGGGAGGCCACCGAGCTGCATTCGATTCTGGACAAGGCATTACTGAGTATTCCCCCCGAAGAAATTGACGAGCTGACTCAACCCTGGCGCTATGACTCGATGGTCGAGCAGAGTTACTGGCTGCGACACCGACAAGCGATCGTGCAGGCGTTTTCGGCGGCGGGTGTCATGCTGTTGTTCGCGTTGGCCGGGATCGTCTGGCAGCGGCGGCAGATTCGTCAGCGCCAGCAATTGCTTGGGCAATTGCAGGAAGCCAAGGACGCGGCGGACGACGCCAACCGGGCCAAGACCACGTTCCTGGCCACCATGAGCCATGAAATCCGCACGCCGATGAACGCCTTGATCGGCATGCTCGAACTGGCACTGAAACGGGCCGATGAAGGGGTGACTGACCGCGCCGCCATCGAGGTGGCGTCCAACGCCGGGCAGCAGTTGCTGGATTTGATCGGCGACATTCTGGATGTCGCGCGGATCGAATCCGGGCATTTGTCGTTGGCGCCGGAGCGGGTCAATCTGCACGCGCTGGTGACGTCGGTCTGCCGGGTTTTCGAAGGGCTGGCGATTCAAAAGAATCTGCAGTGGCGGGTCGATCTCGACGCGCGCAGTGACTGTGACGTGATGCTCGATCCCACGCGCTTCAAACAGGTGCTGTCCAATCTGCTGAGCAATGCGATCAAGTTCACCCGAGAAGGTGAGGTGAGCCTGATACTGCGGGTGCTGCCTCAAGGCCCGGCGCATCTGTCTGCCTGTCTGAGTATCGAGGACAGTGGCATCGGTATCAGCGCTCTCGACCAGCAACGCCTGTTCAGTCCGTTTGTGCAGGCGGGCAATAGCCAGCAGACGGCCCGGCAGGGTTCCGGCCTGGGCCTGGTGATCAGCCGTACCCTGTGTGAAATGATGGGCGGCCGGCTGCAACTCGACAGTCAGCCTGGGCGCGGCACGCGGGTGGACATCAGCCTGGTGCTGGCCGTCCTGCAAACGTTACCCGCCGAGGTGGTGTCCCAGGATCCGGCGCAGCTCACGACCCGGGCGTTGTCGATTCTGGTGGTCGACGATTATCCGGCCAATCGCCTGTTGCTCTCGCGGCAGCTGAGCTATCTGGGCCATTGCGTGGTGCTGGCTGAAGACGGGGCACAGGGGCTTGAACAGTGGCGCGGGCGCAGGCACGGGCACGGTTTCGATCTGGTCATCACCGACTGCAACATGCCGGTACTCAGCGGTTACGAGCTGGCCGGCGCGATACGTGAGCAAGAGCGGGTGCAGGGGCTGTCGCCGACGCTGATTCTGGGCTTTACCGCCAACGCGCAGGCCGAGGAAAAGGACCGGTGCAAGGCGGCGGGGATGGACGATTGCCTGTTCAAACCCATTCGCCTGGTGGACTTGCAGGCGTGGCTGGCCCGGCGGTTTTCCAGTGCGCCCCAAGCGGCGATCGTCGACCCTGGCTTCGCCGAATTCGATTTGAGCGGGCTGGAACGCTATGTTGATTCGGATCGTGAGTTGATCGATCAACTGATGCACGATCTGGCGCTGACCAACCGCGAGGACCGTGTGCATTTGCTGGCCTTGCACACCAACGGCAATCGCCCGGGTCTGCAGACGCTGGCACACCGGATCAAGGGCGGGGCGCTGATGGTGCGAGCGCTTGGCCTGGTCGAGTGTTGCGAACAACTGGAGCGGGCGTGTAATGACGGCCGCGCGGCACTGATCGACGATGCCGTCGACCAGTTGCAGCGAGCCATGGCCCGCCTGGACCAGCGTCTGGAACAGGATTGAGGGTGCTTGATCCGACTTGCCAGCGAAGGCCGCGACTCGGTCCAAAGCCTTACCCCCGCCGCTAAGCAATATCACTACGGCTGAATTCTTCCCCGAGAAAATCGATCAACGTGCGCACCGAAGGCAGCAAGCCCCGACGTGAGGGGAAGATCGCGTGGATGACACCGCTTTTCGGCGCCCAGCCCGGCACCAGTTCCACCAGTTGCCCGGCAGCGATTTCGTCGCGCACCACCACACTGGGCAGGTGCACGATGCCGATCCCGGCGACCGCCGCATGGCGCAGGGCCAACAGGTCATCGGTGACCATCCGCGGTGCATGCCGGATCATCGCGGTGCTGCCATCGGCACCGAACAGTTCCCACTGATATTCGCGCTGCGCCGCGCCCCAGTGCAGGCTCGGCAAGCCGCTGAGATCGGCCGGGGAGGCCGGCGTCGACAGGCGCGATACAAAGGCCGGGCTGCCGACCACACTCTGGGTGCTGTTGCCCAGCACCTTCATCACCATGTCGGTGTTTTCCAGCGGCGGAAAGCGTACCCGCAGGGCAATATCGAAGCCTTCGTGAATCAGGTCGACCCGGCGGTTGGTGCTCTCGATGAACAACTCCACCAACGGGTACTTGAGCATGTAGCGGGTCAGCATCGGCCCGACCCAGGAATTGAGCAGTGCCGTCGGGCAACTGACACGCACCAGGCCCTGGGGCTCGGAGCGGTTGCGCTCGATCAGTTCGGCGGCACTTTCCGCCTCCACGCGCATGGCCAGGCAGCGCTGGTAGTAGGCCTGGCCGATTTCCGTCAACGAGCAATGCCGGCTGGTGCGGTGCAGCAGGCGCACGCCGAGGCGCTCTTCAAGTTCGGCAATGCGTCGACTGAGCTTGGACTTGGGCATGTCCAGTGCCCGGCCCGCCGCTGCGAAACCGTGATGCTCCACCACCTGGGTGAAGTAGTAGAGGGTGTTGAGGTCTTCCACCATCGTTCTCCAAATAGAACGCTAAAGCTGATTTTTGCAGTCTAGCGCAGCAAAGGTCACGGTTTTAAGCTTTGTCCATGGCTTCACCCACCTCATAAGGAGACACCATGAAAAACATCATCGGTATCTACACCAGTCCACGAACCCATTGGGTTGGCGACGGTTTTCCGGTTCGCACGCTGTTTTCCTACGACAGCCTGGGCAAGCACATCAGCCCGTTCCTGTTGCTGGATCACGCCGGCCCCGCTGAATTCACCCCGACCAGCGAACGACGTGGCGTTGGTCAGCATCCTCATCGTGGCTTCGAAACCGTGACTATCGTTTACAAGGGCGAACTGGAGCACCGGGACTCCACCGGCAGTGGCGGCAAGATCGGCCCCGGCGATGTGCAATGGATGACCGCGGCCTCGGGGATCCTGCATGAAGAGTTTCACTCCCAGGGTTTCGCCAAGAGCGGTGGCACCCTGGAGATGGTGCAGTTGTGGGTCAACCTGCCGGCCAGGGACAAGATGGCCGACCCCGGTTACCAGACGATCCTCGACGGAGACATCCCGAACATCGCCTTGCAGGACAACGCCGGCAGCCTGCGCCTGATCGCCGGTGAGTTCGACGGCCACAAGGGCGCGGCGCGCACCTTCACCCCGGTCGACGTGTGGGACATTCGTTTGAATGCCGGCAAGTTGCTCACCCTTGATCTGCATGAAGGGCGCAACACCGCGCTGGTGGTTCTGCGCGGCACGGTTCAGGTCAATGGCCTGGAGTCGGTGCGCCAGGGGCAGTTGGCCCTGTTCGATCGCAAGGGCGATCAAATGACCCTCGAAGCCAGCGAAGACGCGGTGGTGTTGTTGCTCAGCGGCGAGCCGATCGACGAGCCGATTGTTGGCCACGGGCCGTTCGTGATGAACACCGAGCAGGAAATCCACCAGGCCTTCGCCGACTTCCAGTCCGGTCGCTTCGGCCGGATGCACGCTTAACCCGTTTCGTTTCAAACACCCGTTCTACACAGGATGCGTAGGCCGGTCCGAGGCCAGGGATGGCTATTGCCTGAAAGAAAGAGGAAACGCACATGAGTACCGTCAACGCGGCCAATTTCAATGGCCAGAAACCGACTATCGATCCCAACGATGCCGCCATGTTGTTGATCGACCATCAGAGCGGACTGTTCCAGATCGTCAAGGACATGGACGTGCCCCAACTGCGCGCCAATGCCATTGCCCTGGCCAAGGCCGCGACCCTGCTGAAGATGCCGGTGATCACCACCGCTTCCGTTCCCCAGGGGCCGAACGGGCCGTTGATCCCGGAAATCCACGAGGCCGCACCCCATGCGCAGTACGTGGCGCGCAAAGGTGAAATCAACGCCTGGGACAACCCGGAGTTTCACGCGGCGGTCAAAGCCACCGGCAAGAAAACCCTGGTCATCGCCGGCACCTTGACCAGCGTATGCCTGGCGTTCCCGTCCATCGCGGCGGTGCATGAAGGCTACAAGGTGTTTGCCGTGGTCGACGCCTCCGGCAACCACTCGAAACTGGCCACCGAGTTGACCGTTGCCCGTCTGGCCCAGGCCGGGGTGGTGCCGATCGACATCATGGCGACGCTATCCGAGCTGCAAGGCTCGTGGAACCGTCCGGATGCCGAGCAGTGGGCCGCTGTCTACGCCCAGGCCATGCCGCATTATCAGTTGCTGATCGAGAGTTACCTCAAGGCCCAACAAGTGGCGAACGAACACGAGGTGCTGGACTCCCAGCGCTGACCGGTGACCCCACGCCGATTTCCACTCGGCATCGATAACACGCGAGGACTACTGCAATGACTACTTCCTACAAGCGTCTGGACAAGGACAACGCCGCGGTTCTGATGGTTGATCATCAGGCAGGCCTGCTGTCGCTGGTGCGCGACATCGATCCGGATCGTTTCAAGAACAACGTGTTGGCCCTGGCCGACCTGGCCAAGTACTTCAAGCTGCCGACCATCCTCACCACCAGTTTCGAAACCGGTCCCAACGGCCCGCTGGTGCCCGAGCTCAAGGCACTTTTTCCGGACGCGCCGTACATCGCTCGCCCGGGGCAGATCAACGCCTGGGACAACGAAGATTTCGTCAAGGCGATCAAGGCCACCGGCAAGAAACAACTGATCATCGCCGGTGTGGTGACGGAAGTTTGCGTAGCATTCCCGGCGCTTTCGGCACTGGCCGAAGGCTTTGAGGTGTTCGTGGTCACCGACGCGTCCGGCACTTTCAACGAACTGACCCGCGAATCGGCGTGGAACCGTATGACCGCTCAGGGCGCGCAATTGATGACCTGGTTCGGCCTGGCCTGTGAACTGCACCGCGACTGGCGCAACGACATCGAAGGGTTGGGCACGCTGTTCTCCAACCATATTCCGGATTACCGCAACCTGATGACCAGCTACAGCACGCTGGCCAATAGCAAATAGCTTCGGTATCACTCATACCCCTGTGGGAGCGAGCTTGCTCGCGATGACTGAGTCACAGTCAACATCAATGTTGGCTGACCCGACGCCATCGCGAGCAAGCTCGCTCCCACAGTTTTTTTGGTGTCCAGCCAGACGTGTTCATCCCGCCAAATCAATTGCTCCTACACTATGGCCAATCCATGCGATCTTCGCGTTATTAGCCCTGGCTGGAGTTGCTTGATGCTGTCTTTCCTCACCGAACACCCATTGATCTGCGCCATGGCGCTGATCCTGATCGACCTCGGGTTGTGGCGTTTAATCGGTGACAACCGCAACCCTTGGAAGCTTCTGTTGCGGGTCACGATTTTCGCGCTATACAGCCTTCTGCTGTTCAATGAAGGCCTGAATCCGATGGAGCCGCCGCCCTGGGCCGACAACGTACCGTTGCACCTGGCGGCCACCGGATTGCAGATCGGCTGGTGGCTGTTTGGCGCGCGGATGCTGACGGTGCTGATCGGCGCGGTGATGATGCAACGGGTGGGGCATACCGGGCGCTTGCTCCAGGATTTGCTCGGTGCGGTGATTTTCCTGATCGCGATCATTGCCGCCCTGGCCTATGTACTCGATCTACCGGTCAAGGGCGTGCTGGCGACGTCCGGTGCGTTGGCGATCATTGTCGGCCTGGCCTTGCAAAGTACCCTCAGTGACGTGTTTTCCGGGATCGTCCTGAACACCACCAAACCCTATCAACTGGATGACTACATCTCCATAGACGGCATGGAAGGCCGGGTCACCGACATCGACTGGCGTGCTACGCGCCTGCAAACCGCCCAAGGCAGCCTGGCGGTGATTCCCAACTCATTGGCAGCCAAGGCCAAGATCATCAACTTCAGCCGCCCGAGCGATATGTTTGGCGTTTCCATCACCCTTCAAGTGAGCCCCCATGCACGGCCGAACACAGTGATTGATGCCCTTGAACGCGCCATGCAAGGTTGCCGTTTTCTGCTGGACACACCGGCCCCGAGCGTCTCGCTGAAAAGCTCCAGCAGCACCGGAGTGGAATACGAAATCAATGGGTTTGTCGCGTCGATGAGCGAGAAACGCACGGTGCGCAATCAGCTGTTCGACCTGGCGTACCGACACTTGCAGGCGTCCGGGGTCAACCTGTTGTCGAGCGTCGAACCCACGCTGGCGGGCAACCTGTCGCGGCCCCGGGCACTGCTCGACAGTTCGCCGATTTTCTCCACGTTGCGTCAGGAAGAAAAAGACACCTTCAGCCAGAACATGACCCTGCAAACCTTCCGTGCCGGCGAAACGATCCTCGACGCGGGGGAGGTCAGCGATCACTTGTTCATTATCGAGTCCGGTGTCGTCAGCGTGACGCTGCCCCGTCATGGCTCGCCGTTCGAATCAGGCCGCATGGGGCCCGGAGAGGTGATCGGCGAGGCCGGTATCCTGGACGACAGTTCGGTGCCTGCGCAGTTTACCGCCAAGACCTTTTGTGGCTTGTACCGCATCGAAAAGGAATACCTCAAGCCATGCCTGGATGCCCGTCAGGACATCAACGATGCGATGAAAACCTTGCTCGACTACCGCTTGCTCAAAGCGAAAACCCTGACTCAGGACCTGCCGGTGACAGTGGAGAAGAAGGGCTTTCTGCGGTGGTTGCGCAGTCGGGTATGACCAGCGGCCAACAAGACACCGCAAGTGGCCTCCTCGACTTCTGGAATATTGGCTATTTGTGCAAACGGGGCAGGGGGCTAAGGTAGTCACACCCCCACTTGCCCTGGAGCACACGATGCAACCGCGTACCGATTTCTACACCGCGTCCCCTGATGCCCTCAAAGCGATGATCGCTCTGGAAACGGCGGTTTCGAAGCTGCCGCTGGAAAAAAACCTGGTTGAACTGGTCAAGCTGCGGGCTTCGCAGATCAATGGCTGCGCATTTTGCATCGATATGCACACCGCCGATGCTATCAAGGGCGGCGAAACCCCGCGTCGCCTGTTCGCCGTAACGGCGTGGCGCGAGGCACCGTTCTTCAGCGATCGCGAACGTGCCGCGCTGCTTTGGACCGAATCCCTGACCCAACTGAGCCTGACCCACGCGCCAGATGAAGACTACGAAGTGGTCAGCGCTCAGTTCACGCCCAAGGAAATGGTCGATCTGACCGTGGCGATCAGCACCATCAACAGCTGGAACCGTTTGGCCGTCGGTTTCCGCAAAACTCCTCAGGCCTGATATCGAAAAGGGAGCCGAGGCTCAATGCGCATCGGCGCTCGGCGCGGCCGGTGGTTGCACCTTGCGCATCAAGGGCACCATCGCCGTGGCGATGACGAAGCACACCCCGATCATCAGAAACGCGTCGCCATAGGTTTGCGTCTGGGCTTCGCGGTAGGTCAGCAACCATAGTTGATGCAGGCTGGCGGTGACTCCGGCGTCACCGCTCTGGCCGAGGGCGGCGAAGTTGTTGCCGACCTGGGACAGCCATTGGTTGAGCGCCTCGTTGGTGCTGTTGAGGTGCTCCGCCAGCCGGGTGAAATGCAGGTTGGTGCGGTCATTGAGAATGGTCGCACACGCGGCGATGCCGATAGCCCCACCCAGGTTGCGCATCAGGTTGAACAACCCCGACGCATGCTTGAGCCGTGCCGGCGCCAGGCCGCCGAGGGTCAAGGTCACCGTTGGCGGCACCGCCAGTTGCTGGGCAATCCCGCGCAAGGCTTGTGGCAGCATCAATTCTTTGGCCCCCCAGTCATGGGTGATCGGGCTGAAATCCCACATCGATAATGCGAACAGCCCAAGGCCGGTCATCATGATCCAGCGCAGGTCGATGCGATTGGCCAGAAAGGCGTACAGCGGAATCGCCATGATCTGGAACACCCCGGTGGAGAAAACCGCCAGACCAATGTCCAGCGCTCCGTAGCCCCGCACCCGGCCGAGAAACAGCGGCGTCAGGTAAATGGTGGCGAACAGGCCGATGCCGGTGACGAACGAGAAGAAACAGCCAAGGGCGAAGTTGCGATCTTTCAAGGCGCGCAAATCGACAATCGGATTGGCCACATGCAAGGTCCGGCCGATGAATGCCAGGCCGGCCAGGCCGCTGATCCACGCGGTGGTCAGGATCGTGCGGTCGCTGAACCAGTTCCAGCGCGGGCCTTCTTCCAGGGTGTATTCCAGGCAGCCGAGGAACAGCGCCAGAAACACCATGCTCAAGTAATCCGCGCCTTTGAGCAGCGACAGTTCCGGCTGGTCGATTTTCACCAGCATCGGCACGGCTACGGCGACAAAGATACCGGGGACCAGGTTGATGTAGAACAGCCAGTGCCAGGACGATATGTCAGTGATCCAGCCACCGATCACCGGCCCCAGGGTCGGTGCCAATGAGGCCACTGCGCCGATGGTCGCGGCGGCGATCACCCGTTGCTTGCCGGTGAAGAACACGAACGCGGTGGTGAACACCAGCGGGATCATCGAGCCGCCCAGAAACCCTTGCAGGGCACGGAAGGCGATCATGCTCTGGATGTTCCAGGCCGCGCCGCACAGCAGGCTGGTCAGGGTGAAGCCCACGGCCGACGCGCAAAACAGCCAGCGCGTGGAAAACACCCGCGACAGCCAGCCCGACAGGGGAATCACGATGATTTCGGCGATCAGGTAACTGGTTTGCACCCACGCGGTTTCGTCGGTGCCGGCGGAGAGCCCGCCGCCGATGTCACGCAACGAAGCCGAGACAATCTGGATATCCAGCAGCGCAATGAACATACCGATGCACATGCTGGCAAAGGCGAAGACCTTGGTCGCCGTCGCCATGTTCGCGGCATTGAACGGTTGCGCCGGGGCGGCGAGGGCGCGGCTCATGGCGCGCTGGCCACGGCTGGCGCTTCAGGCTCCTTGCGCGTATCCACTTCAGCGGTGACCGACAATCCCGGGCGCAGGTGGCCGAGTACGCTGTCGGCCGGATCGAGGTGAATCCGCACCGGCACCCGCTGCACGATCTTGGTGAAGTTGCCGGTGGCGTTTTCCGGTGGCAACACACTGAATTGCGAACCGCTGGCCGGGGCCAGGCTGTCCAGGTGACCGTGGAATTCCTGGCCCGACAGCACGTCGGCATGGATCACCACCCGTTGCCCCGGCACCATGTGCGCCAGTTGGTCTTCCTTGAAGTTGGCATCGACCCACAGACCGCTGGTCGGCACCACCGAGAGCAATTGCGAACCGGCCTGGGCATAGGCGCCGACCCGGGCCCGGCGATTGCCGATCACACCGTCGACCGGCGCCTTCAGTTCGGTGTAGCCGACATTCAATTGCGCCAGGTCGCGCTCGGCCCTGGCCTGGATCAAGGCGGCGCGGGCCTGTTGTTTCTGGGTGTCGATCACATTCAACTGGCGTTGCGCGGCCAGCAGTTCAGCCTGGGCGCGATTGCTTTGGGCCTGGGCCGTCTTGAACGTCGCGTTGGCCCGCTGGGCGCTTTCCACCGAGACGGCGTTGGTGGTCACCAGTTTTTTGTAGCGGGCATCGTCATCCCGGGAGCGTGCGGCCTCGGCGCCGGCGGCATCGATGCCGGCGCGGGCCTGGCCGATGACGGCCTGTTGCAGTTGTTCGGTGGCGTCGAGGTTGGCCAGCAAGGCTTGCTGGGCGGCCACTGCGCCTTCGGCCTTGGCCAGGTTGGCCCGGTAGTCGCGTGAATCGAGACGGATCAGCACGTCGCCGGCCTTGACCTTCTGGTTGTCGGCCACCAGCACTTCGTCGATATAGCCCGCCACTTTCGGCCCGATCACCGTTACGTCGCCGCCGATGTAGGCGTCGTCGGTTTCCTCGATGAAGCGGCCGGCGGTCCACCAATGCGCGCCATACACACCGGCCAATACCAGCGCTGCGATTGCCACGGCGGGCAAGAGCAGGCGTTTGAGCAGGGGAGGTTTGGCGGCAGTCACCGGGGCAGCCAGGTCGGGTTCAACGGTGGGCATGCTGGTCATGGAGGATTACCTGTTGGAGCGGAGGTTAATTATGATGATTGTAATATGACGTATGTAATATTTTKTGGCAAATGGTTTTTGCTGCCGGTCGTCAGGTGGAGTCCTGATCAGGAAGACTCATTCGTGGCCGCTGTCGAGATGCCGAGGATTCTTTTACTGTTGTAGGTAGAGTCTTAGGACGTTGTGGCCTGCTGCATTATTCGGAAACACCCTACACGCTTATTAGACACGTCCTATATCAACCTTTTTTACCTTCCTGAAAGCTGTCGAGCGCTTGAACGCGGGAGGCAACGAAGCCTCCCCGTCCGCCTCAACAGCCAAGGGAGGCCTGATTTTGTCCAACGCACCGCGCACCTTCTTCGACCACAGCCGCCACACACTCTGGGTGCGCGAGGTGGACGCCCCCCTCGACGTCCTGGCCTTCCACGGCGAAGAACACCTCAGCCAGCCCTTCAGCTACCACATCGAGTTCACCTCCAGCGAGCTCGACATCGCCGCCGAACGCCTGCTCGGCCAACCCGCCAGCTTCAGCCTGCACGCGATGCCGGAAAAGGTCTCGTCCCTGATCTTCGAACCGYCYGAGGTCAAGCCGCTGCGCACCTTGCACGGGGTGATCGGTGGCTTCAAACGCCTGTCCGCCTCCMTCGACGAGGCGCGCTACGARGTCACCCTGCAACCGCGTCTGGCGCTGCTCGCGCGGGGCCGGCAATACCGGATCTACCAGCACCRSTCGGTGCCGGAGATCGTCGAGCACATCCTGCGCGGCCGCCACGCTTTCCGGGGCCAGGACTTCCTCTTCCACCTGCACCGCGAATACCCCCGGCGYGAGCAGGTGATGCAATACGGCGAAAGCGACCTGGCCTTYRTYGCCCGCCTGCTGGCCGAMGTCGGCATCTGGTACCGCTTCACCAGCGACGARCGCCTGGGCATCGACGTCGTCGAATTCCACGACTCCCCGCGCGCCTACCAGTTCGACGTCGAGCTGCCGCTGCGSCCGCTCTCCGGGTTAAGCAGCMGCGGTGAGGACAGCGTCTGGGCCCTGCAGTCGGAACACCAGGTGGTGGAACAGCACGTGAATATCCGCGCCTACCACCACCGTGACGCCCGCGCGCACCTCGACGGCGACATCGACCAGACGCGCGGCGCCAAGGGCACCTACGGCGAGGCCTATCACTACGCCGAACCCTACACCGCGCTCGGCGACCGCCATGACTTCCCCGAAGACGTGCAGTGCGAAAGCGGCTACTTCTATGCGCGCCTGCGCCACGAGCGTTACCTCAATCGCCGCACCCGCCTGCGCGGCATGAGCAGCAGTCCCCGCCTGGCACCGGGCCAGGTGCTGGAAGTCACCGACGGCGCGCCCCAGGCCTTCGCGCCGCGGGCGGTGATCATCGGGCTCAAGGCCGGCGCCGCCCGCGA
>NZ_JBFUID010000033.1:0-70365 GCF_056402055.1 Pseudomonas sp. P4_C4
GGTCGAGTTCATCCACGAAGACATCGACAACGCGCACCGGATTAGTGTCGCTGACGTAATCGTCCAGGCTCTCGGGGAGCAGGGTCCTTTGACCTCGGTGTTCACCTTGAATGAAGCGTTTCATGGGCAGCCCTTGCGATGAAATCCGGGGCAATCATAGCAAGGGTTGGCTTTGGCGTTTTGACACACTCTGGGCCGGSGGCGGCTAACCCGGCATCCATGCCGGGTTGCCCACTGCGCAGAACCTCCACTCGGCCTCACGAGGGGGCGTGTACCGCAAMAGCGTCCGAGGCGGCCTACCGGCCGGCCTGGTTCTGATGCGTGCGTGTTTCCCTGTAGGAGCTGTCGAGTGCAACGAGGCTGCGATCTTTTGATTTTTGACAATGTCGAAGGGTGCGGAAGATCAAGATCAAAAGATCGCAGCCTGCGGCAACTCCTACAGGGGGAATCCGTTTAGCCGAAAGAGATTGGTCGGCCATAAGGCCGCCTTCGCGAGCAAGCTCGCTCCCACAATGGGTCGGCCTACACCAACTGCTCTTCACCACTCAACAGGCCGAGCGTTAGCTCGCCTGCAGCTCTTGATCTTGATCCACCCGCCCCCTCGGAAGGCTGAGCGGAGGTGTTCATCCGGGGATGGGCGCGCAGCGCCGTTCGACGCAGTCGAACTCATTGCATGTAGGTCGAAGCGAAGCCGACCGGAGGGCAATGCCCCCGGATGAATACCGGAGCGAAGGAACCCCGAGCCTTAGCGAGGGGCCGTACGTTCGGGGCGAGCGTTTTTTGCTTACTTTTTTAGGCGCTTGTAAAAAAGTGAGTCGCCGTAAGGGCGAAACCGCCAGCCGTCGTTACCGCAGAAACGGATATGTACCCAATCAACCCACGACCCTGGTCGGCCCAAAGGCCGCCAAGGTCAACAACAAACTCAGGCCAAACTCTTGCTGACCACTTCAAACACATCACTGGACAACTGCCCCGAAGCCCGAATCCGCTCCAGCTCCCCCTTCATCAAAACCTGACGAGCACTGTCGTACTTGCGCCAGCGAGTCAAAGGCGCCAACTGGCGAGAAGCAATCTGCGGATTGAAGCCATTCAACTCGATCACCAGATCCGCCAGGAAGCGATACCCGGAACCGTCGGCGGCATGGAAGTTGATCAGGTTCTGCCCGGCAAACGCACCGACCAGCGCCCGCACCTTGTTCGGGTTCTTGATGTTGAACGCCGGATGCTGCATCAACGCCTTGGTCCGTGCCAGGCCACCGGGCAACACGCTGCCAGCCTGGACGCTGAACCACTGGTCCATGACCAGCGGGTTGTCCTTGAAGTGCTCGGCGAAGCTGACCAGCGCCGTGGCCTTCTCGGCTTCGAAGGGCGAGTTGACCAGCACGGCGAGTGCGGTCAGGCGCTCGGTCATGTTGTCGCACGCATCGAACTGCTCCAGCGTCGCCGCCAGAACTTCCGGCTTGCCGCTGAGCATCAGGTACGACAGCGCGATGTTCTGCAACGCGCGGCGAGCGAAGTGCTCGGCTTCGGCCACGTACGGCGTCTGCCTGGACAGTTCGCGATTGCCCTGATAACGCAGCCACAGACCTTCGAACAACGCATCGGCCAATTGCTTGCGGGCAAATTCACGCGCCGTGTGAATCGCTTCGACATCCGCCACTTCGCTGATTTCGGTCAGGTACGCCTCGCTTGGCAGCGAGAGCATTTCGGCAACCATGGCCTGATCCAGCGACTCGTCCGAGAGCACCGTGCGCAGCGCCGACACCAGACGCTGATCGAGTACCAGCGCTTCGCCCTTCTGCTGCTGGGCGATCAGCTCTTGCAGCACCTGCACCGACAATTGCTGGCCGGCATCCCAGCGATTGAAGCCGTCGCTGTCGTGCTGCATCAGGAACATCAGTTGATCACGGTCGTACGGGAAGCTCAGCTTCACCGGCGCCGAGAAACCACGCAGCAACGACGGCAGCGGTTGTTCGGCGATGTCGACGAAGGTGAAGGTCTGTTCGGCTTCGGTCACGGAAATGACCCGCGAGGTGCCTTGCGCGGAGGCTTCCCCGGACAGACGCAGGGCAATCGCTGCCCCTTTGGAATCCAGCAGGCCCAGCTCGACCGGGATCACGAACGGCAGTTTTTCAACTTTGTCCGGGGTTTGCGGGCAGCTCTGGCGGAAGGTCAGGCTGTAGGTTTTCGCCGCCGCATCAAAGGACTCGCTCACCGCCAGACGTGGTGTACCGGCCTGGCTGTACCAACGCTTGAACTGGGTCAGGTCAACGCCATTGGCATCCTCCATGGCCTTGATGAAGTCATCGCAGGTCACGGCCTGGCCGTCGTGGCGTTCGAAGTACAGGTCGCTGCCTTTGCGGAAACCTTCGGCACCGAGCAAGGTGTGGATCATGCCGACCACTTCCGAGCCCTTCTCGTACACGGTCAGGGTGTAGAAGTTGGAAATCTCGATGAAGCTGTCCGGGCGCACGGCGTGGGCCATGGGGCCGGCGTCTTCGGCGAATTGGTGGGTGCGCAGGTAGGCCACGTCCTGGATGCGCTTGACCGTGGCCGAGTTCATGTCCGAGGAGAAACCGGCATCGCGGAACACGGTGAAGCCTTCCTTCAGCGAGAGCTGAAACCAGTCGCGGCAGGTCACGCGGTTGCCCGACCAGTTGTGGAAGTATTCGTGGGCGACAATCGCCTCGACCCGCTGGTGCGCGGCGTCGGTGGCGGTTTCGGCCTTGGCCAGCACGGCGCTGGAGTTGAAGATGTTGAGGCCCTTGTTTTCCATGGCGCCCATGTTGAAGTCATTCACGGCGACGATCATGAAGATGTCCAGGTCGTACTCGCGACCGTAGACCTCTTCGTCCCAGCGCATGGATTTCTTCAGGCTGTTCATCGCGTGCTGGCACTTGTCGATGTTTTCCGGCTCGACGTAAATGCGCAGCGCCACATTGCGCTCGCTCATGGTGGTGAAACTGTCTTCGACGCACCACAGGTCACCGGCCACCAGCGCAAACAGGTACGCCGGTTTCTTGAACGGGTCTTCCCAGGTCGCCCAGTGCCGCCCTTCTTCACCGGGACCGGAAGCGATCGGGTTGCCGTTGGACAGCAGCACCGGATAGCTGTGTTGTTCAGCGACTACCGTGGTGGTGAACGTGCTCATCACATCCGGGCGGTCGAGGTAATAGGTGATCTTGCGAAAGCCTTCGGCCTCGCACTGGGTGCAGAACATCGTGCCGGACTTGTACAGGCCCTCCAGCGCGGTGTTGGTTTCCGGGTGGATCCGGACGCTGGTGTCGACCGTGAAGGTGGCGCTGGTCGGGTGCAGGGTCAGGTGATTCTCGGTCAGCTGATACTGCGCCTCGGAAAGCTCCTGGTCGGCCAACGTCACCGCCAACAGCTCAAGCTGCTGGCCGTCGAGCACCAGCGGCGGCAGGCCCGGGCCACGCTCGGGGTTGCGGCGCATCACCAGTTGCGCATGGACCAGGCTGTGGTCCTCGTACAACTCGAAGGTCAGGTGCGTTTCGTCGATCAGGTACTCGGGCGCCTGATAGTCCTTGAGGTAGATCATCTTCGGTTGTTCGGTGCGCATGCTGGAGTCCTTACTGATGCACGGCGAGCTGGTAAGCCGTGTATTTACGAATGTTGATCACGCCGGTGTCGAAGATCAGGTATTGACCCTTGATCCCCATCAGCGTGCCTTCGGCAATCGGGTTCTTGTCCAGGTTGAAGCTGACAATCTTCGTCGGGTACTGCTCGACCGGATAGCGGATTTCCAGCGGTTCGACGTCGGTCACCGGCTGGATCGCCTGCAAGCCAAATCGCTGCTGCAACCCCAGCAAACCTTCAGCGCAGCTGTCGAACAGCTGATCGCGGACTTCGGCCAGGTTCACCGCCGCCGCATCGCCCTTGAGCAAAGCACGCCAGTTGGTCTTGTCGGCCACCTGGCTGCGGAACAGATCCTCGACGAAACCGGACTGCTGACGGGTCGATACGCGCATGATCGGCAAGGCCTGGCTCGCACCCTGGTCGAGCCAGCGGGTCGGCAATTGGGTGGCACGGGTAATCCCGACTTTCACCCCCGACGAGTTGGCCAGATACACCACGTGATCAGTCATGCAAAACTTCTCGCCCCATTCCGGCTCGCGGCAGGTGCCGGCGTCGAAGTGGCAGCGTTCCGGGCTCATGATGCAGACGTCGCACTGGGCCAGTTTGGTCATGCACGGGTAGCAGTAGCCCTGGCTGAAACTGGTCTTGGTCTTGCGTCCGCAATGGATGCAGTGGATCGCGCCCAGGTATTCCAGGCGAACCGTGGTGCCGATCAACGGATTGACCGGGACCTCGGTTTCGCCCAGACGCAAAGCGTATTGCACGTTCGGCCCGGCCAGGCGCGCCGACATTTTGCTGATTGCACCGCGGCCAATCTCGATCAATGGATGGCATCCGACTTGAACAGGATATTCGGCACTTCGATCGACTTCGAGGCGCATTCCTGCGGCCCCATGTAGCCGGTACGCTGGTCTTCTGGCAGGTTCTGGATTTCCCAGGCGATCATCGCCTGCAACGACAGCTCGCGTTGTTCGGCGGTGAGCTTGCCACCGTCGGACCATTTGCCGATTTCCACGGCCAGTTTCAGGCTCTCGTAGATATCGGAGGTGATGTTGTTGATCATTTCGTTAAAAGAGGACATTGAGTCTCCGTCTCTTCATTGCAGGTTCTGAATTAGGCGGCCAGTTTACGGCGGTTATACAAACCGCCCAACAAACCGCTGAAGCATCCGATGAGTAACCCGCTGACGTGGGCCGCGTTGGCGATTTCGCCGAAGCCGATCATCGACACCAGCCCGGACAGGCACAACAGCAACCACACCAGCATCATCACCAGCACGCCTCGCGGCAGGCGATAAGCCGGGTTCGGCGCCAGCAGCTGGAAGATCCAGCAATGCCCGAGCAGGCCGTACAGTACACCGGACAAACCACCGAACAAGGTCGGGCCGCTGAAGTAATACTGGGCGTAGTTGGACACCAGGCTGAACAGCAGGGTCAGGCCGATCAGGTTGATACTGCCCTGACGCGACTCGATGCGCCGCCCCAGCTCCCAGTACCACATGCCGTTCATCGCCAGGTGCAGGATGCCGAAGTGAATCAGCATCGGCGTGAACAGGCGCCACCACTGCCCCGCCGCCAGGCTGTCGGCCAGTGGCGTGAAGTGGAGGTACTCGCCGACCACGCGGAACTCGAGGAAGGTCAGCCAGCGCATCGTTTCAAGGTTGTCGCCGAGCAGGGTCACTGCACCGACAATCACGCTCAGCAACAGCACCAGCGCGGTGGCCCTGGCGTATTTCAATTGCTCGACGAACCCCGGGCGCTTGATGGTCTGCGCCAGCGGAATGTCCAATTGCTGATCGGGATCGCCCGCCGGAAACCGTTCGTACAACGCGCGCACGTCTTCACTGATGTTGTCTGGCACCCACAGCACTTGCTCGCCTGCCTCTTCGCTGACCCGATGGGGCACTTGCATGCGCTTGAGCAGGGTGACGAACCCGCTCAAGTCCACCGCCAGGGGCAGACGCAATACCGCTACAGCACTCATTGCAGCACCTCCGGCCGCTCGACATCGACCCAGACGAATTTATGCGGATCCAGGCGGGTTTCCTGATCCAGTCGGTAGGCAACCAGTTTGCCGTACAGCACCGCGCTGTAATCCAGACAGGCCAGGTTCGGCCGGATCGGTGCCGGTTTGCCGCTGCGCCAGTAATGGCCGACGAACAACAACGGCTCATCGATGCCATAGCGCAGCAAACTGTTCTTTTCGGTGGGTGTCAGCGGCGTCCGGGCCACGGGTTCGGGCAGTGCATCGGGCTGGAACACGATGTCGCCGTAGGTTTTCGGATCGTCTTCCCAGAATTTGGTCCGGAAGAACGAACGCACCAGCCCATCGCCGCTGGTCATGGTCAGGCCATGGGGCAAGCGCATGTCCGTACCGCGCAGCAGCCGGTCGAACACGGTGCAGGCAAACGAACCCGCCTGCGCCGAAGCCTGGAGAAAATGCTCGTCGACACAACCGCTGGGGAACAACGCCCGCAGCGGCTCGATCAGGCCGGCGTCCCAGCAGGCGTGGACCACGCGAAAACGCCCGGCATCGACGAACAATGGCAGCTTATAGAACCATTGCTGGAAGTCGTGCCAGTCACCCGGATGGTGTTCGAACTGGGTCAGGGTTTCGTGTAGCAGGCGGGCATGGCGCGGCGTGTGCTCGCGCACGAATTGCTTGCCGCTGCCGGGCAGCGCCGGCGTGCTCCAGCCCAGCGCATTGAACTCGTGGTTGCCCATGATGCACAGCGCCTGACCGGCCTCGACCATGTCGTGGACGATATGCAGCGCCTCGCGAATCCGCGGGCCGCGATCGATGATATCGCCGACGAACACCGCCATGCGCGACGCGTGCCGCCAAACGCCACCTTGCTTGTGATAACCGAGTCGGTCGAGCAAGTGCTCCAGGGTCAGAGCGCAACCGTGCACGTCACCGATCAGGTCGTAGCTACGCGCGGGATCGAGCATCAGTCGCCTCCACCCCCCAACTTGCTGCCCCAGCCGAGCTTGGTCCGGCAAACTTCATAGTAGTTGTGGTCGAGCGGGTGAATCAGCCGCAGTTTCTGGGCTTTCTTGCTGACGGTAATGGTGTCGCCGGGCGCGCAGGTAAAGTGGTTCTGCCCGTCACACGAGACTTGCGGGTAAATCTGCATATCCTTGGACACGACGATTTTCAGCTCACTGTTGCCATCGACCACAATCGGTCTACCCGACAAGGTATGGGGGTACATCGGCACAATCACAATAGCGTCGAGCTTGGGATGCATGATCGGCCCGCCGGCAGACAGTGCATACGCGGTGGAACCGGTCGGCGTGGCGACGATCAGGCCGTCGGCCTTCTGGCTGCAGACGAACTGGCCGTCGATGTACAGCTCGAATTCGATCATTCGCGTGGATTTGCCAGGGTGCAGCACCACATCGTTCAGTGCATCGCCCTGGCCGATGGCCTCGCCGTGGCGACGGACTTCGGCCTGCAACAGGAAGCGGTTTTCCACCAGATAGTGGCCATCCAGCACTTCGGCGACCTTGGTTTCCAGTTCATCGGGGCGAATGTCGGTCAGGAAACCCAGGCTGCCCCGGTTGATGCCGAGCACCGGAATATTGTGCCTGGCCAGCGCCCGGGCGGCACCGAGCAGACTGCCGTCACCACCGACCACAATGACCATGTCGCAGACTTCGCCGAGCATCTTGCGCGACGAGGTTTGCAGGCCGTGCCCTGGCAGCACTTCGGCGATGGTGTCTTCGAGGATCACGTGCAGGTGACGATCGAGCAGAAACCGTTTCAGTCGGCGGACGGTATCCAGCACCTGGGAACTGCCCAGGCGACCGATGATGCCGATATTGCGAAATTGCTCCATGGGGCTCCTGCGGGGATCTGTGTGGCGGCGAAAACCACGATTATGGGCGAAAGCCGCCCGTAGACAAAATCCTTTCAGCTTCAAGGGTGTGCCCGGGTTTCGGGCTATGCTCGCAAGATGATGCTATTTCCTGATTTGCTCCACCTGCCCCATCAGTTACGCCATCCCGAAGTGCGTGACCTGGCGTGGGTCATCCTCGCGCCGCCCATGCTGGACGATACCCCGTGGCCGCAACGCCACCCGCTGGCCGGCAGCGACTGGGTGCAGGCACCGCAACGGCTGGAGCATTGGCTGCGACAACTGGACCGGGACAGTTATAGCTTACTGCACTGGCTGGCCCAGGCCCGGACACGGCGTCTGGGCCTGTATTACGAACGCCTCTGGCAATTCGCCGTGCAGCATGCGCCCGGCATTGAACTGATTGCTGCCAATATGCCGATTCGCCGCGAGGGGCACACCCTGGGTGAACTGGACATGCTGCTGCGCGACCGCGACGGCGTACATCACCTGGAACTGGCGATCAAACTTTACCTCGGCCCGCAATCCGGCGACGGGCATGACACTGCCCAGTGGCTGGGTCCGGGGTGCCACGATCGGCTCGACCGCAAGCTGGCGCACCTGAGCCAGCATCAATTGCCGATTTCCGCGCGCCCCGAGAGCCGTGAGGTGCTGGCGGCGCTGGATATCCAGGCCTTCAGCGCGCATTTGTGGCTGGGGGGTTACCTGCTGTACCCGTGGCCCGGACAGGCCACCCCGCCGTCGGGCGCCCATCCGCAGCATTTGCGGGGTCGCTGGCTGCATCAAAAGGATTGGCCTGCATTGTTGGCCCAGAGCCCGCCCGGTCGCTGGCAACCCCTGCCCCGCCATGCCTGGCTGGCGCCGGCGCATTATTCGGCGGAGCACACCTGGAACCCCGGACAGATGCAGGCCTGGCTCAATGACCTGGACCCTCTTGCGCCGGCACAATTGCTGGTGCGCCTGACAGAAAATGCCGAAGGTGACTGGGAAGAGGCCGAACGGCTGTTTCTGGTGGCGGACCTTTGGCCGAACGTGCCGGGTAATGTCTGAGTATTATTGTGTCCGGGCTGGCCCCATCGCGAGCAAGCTCGCTCCCACATTGGATCTGAGCCGTATACACGTTGTGTATCCAATGAAGATCCCTGTGGGAGCGAGCTTGCTCGCGATAGGGCCAGTCTGGTCTAAACGGACAACCTCGCCGAATCACATCACAAGCGAATCACATGCCCCTCCACAGGCGGGACCTGGCCATGGACCAAGCGATAAATGACCCTTTGCGCCGCTTCGTAACCCTGACTTTCAATGACTTCCAGCAAAGGCTTTTCGCTCTCGGTCACTCGCTGGAAAAACCGCACCAACCCTTCGCCGATATGCTGGCTGACCCCTTCCGGCCCCCATTCGGCATTGCGCTTGCGGATCTGCACCGGGGCAAAGAAGAACACCGGTTGCGGCCCCTCGATGGCCGTCATCTGCGCTTCATCGGTACTGTGCGCAGAGCCAGCGAAGCAACTGTAGACCAGTTGCCCGGCAAAGTGCTGGTGGACCTGATCGCGTAGTCCCAGGTCGCCGGAAAAATCCACGTACAGCGTAGGACGGTCACCGGCGAGGTTGGCCAACTCGGCATAAGACACCACGTATTCGTAACAGCCGAGGTTTTCGACAAATGCTTTGTTGCCGGCGGACGTCAGCGCCACACGCTCCAGTTGCGGATGATTTTGCAGACACACGGCCGTGCCGTAGGCGGTTTTGCTGGACGCGCTGGAGAACACCAGGCGGGTCGCATCGAAAAACCGGTTGTCTTGCAGGAAGTCCGCCAGCATCGATGAAGTCAGAAATAGCGGCTTGAGCAGAATCTGCAGGTTTTCGGTTTCAGGGCTGTAGTACGCATCCCAACTGCAGCGCGTGTATTGGTTGTACGCCGAGGTCAACCCCACGCGGTGCTCGGCCCCATCGTAAAAGCCACGTTCGGTGGCCCGTTCCGGGCGCATCCACAGATGGCTGGCCAGCGGGAAGTAACCGTAGAAACGCTCGCCCACCTTGATGCCTGCCACTGTTGACGCAATGACGTCGGCAAATCCCCAGGCCGGAACATGCCCCCAATCCTCCAGGCCTGTAGGAAAGAATCCCCAATAGTTCATTGAATCGCCATAAGCGGCGTACGTAATGTTGTTGGTGGTCAAGGCGCAACGGTCAATCTTCAAGATCACCTCGCCGGGTGCCGGGATCAGGCTACGTTTTTCCTGCTCGATCCGGCTCTGGTCCAGGGCATTCTTACGGGTAATCAGGCGTGTTAACGTGGTGAAATCCTGCATGTTCGGTCTCCTGCTGCGACACGGTGGCGGGTCACTCAAGAGTAATGACAGCCGATGAAGAGTGGGTTCGGAAACACCAAGGGCAGCTCGCCCACCCTCAATTCCCGCGCCAAGCCGCTGAAACGGCCGAGTCAGGCCCGGGCGATTTTCACCGTCGAGGCCATTTA
Organism: Pseudomonas sp. P4_C4; assembly: GCF_056402055.1. Classification (NCBI taxonomy): domain Bacteria; kingdom Pseudomonadati; phylum Pseudomonadota; class Gammaproteobacteria; order Pseudomonadales; family Pseudomonadaceae; genus Pseudomonas; species Pseudomonas sp. P4_C4. The sequence continues at coordinate 9,936 of NZ_JBFUID010000033.1, forward strand.
CGAGGCTTTTGTTCGGATTTGGCAGCGTGACGGCTGGTCAGGGCTGACCACCCGTGAAGTGGCATTGGAAGCCGGCGTGGCGATTGGCACGCTGTATGACTATTTCCCGAGCAAGGAAGCCCTGCTGTCGGGGTACATCCGGCATCGCCTGGAGGTACTACTGGCGCAAATGGATCAAAACGTCATCCAGCCAACCGACCTGGACTGGCAAACTCGCATCAAGCGTCTTGTGTGCCTGACCTGCGACCCTGACGATGCCCGACAACCCCTGTTCAACCATGCCGCGTCGCTCATCGAGCATCAGATCGCCGAACCCAAGCATCATCGAAGGGTGTACGAGGAACTGTCGCAAAAATGGCGTGAAGCCTTTGCTGCTTGCCGCGATTTGCCGGTGCAGCCATCAGCACCGACTATTGACGCCTGGGTGATCATGGCTTGGGGCGGTCGCCGCTATTGCGTCACAGCGCAACCGGCAGCGGAGCAAACTGCCGCCTGGCTGTCGGAAATGGAAACGATGATTTGTAGCCGGTTATCCAGCGCTTCGTAGGACAAAGCGCTGGCCAATGAACATCAAACTTTCTTGTGCTGTTCGACCCATTGCCCATAGGCATTGATGAAATTTTGCAGGAACGGCTTGACCGACTCGGACAACTTGCCCGCCTCGTCGAATGCCGAACCGGCGTTCCCCAGATAGGCCTCCGGCTGCTGCATCATCGGCACATTCAGAAACACCATGGATTGACGCAGGTTGTGATTGGCACCAAACCCGCCGACGGCCCCCGGCGAAGCACTGATAACGGCGCCGGGCTTGCCACTCCACGAACTCTTGCCATAAGGGCGAGAACCCACGTCAATCGCATTTTTCAGCGGCGCCGGCACCGATCGATTGTATTCCGGAGTCACGAACAGCACCGCGTCGGAAGAACTCACCTGTTGCCGGAAAGTGCTGTAGGCTGCCGGCGGTGAAGCGCCATCGATGTCTTCGTTATAGAGCGGCAGATCGCCAATTTCGACGATGTTGAGTTTGAGATTGGCCGGCGCCAGTTCTGTCAAAGCCCGTGCGACCTTGCGGTTGATCGATTCCTTTCTCAAGCTGCCGACCAAGACGGCGATCGTATAGACGTTGCTCATGGGAGATTCTCGACTGTCCGATAGGAAGAGCTTGTAGTTATAGATGACGATTCAAGCAGCGGGCGACTGAAAACGCCGTCCCTGACTATTTTTTTCCTGTAGGAAAACTTACCTCGCTCAAGCACGGTCTACAGTGCCGCAAATTGAGTGATTTATCTCCAGAGGTTCTAAGCAGATGGCAGCAGTACTCGTCGGTCAGTTCCATGCAAGAGACGCGGAAGGCCGTATATATTCGGTGCACGAGTTCCAGGACTCCACCCCGGCGGTAGACGGTTCAGGCCCCGTCACCACCTACAAGCTGGCCATTGGCGACCGTGTCAACAAGGTCGACGACAATGAATTCATGCTGGTGCAAACCGGCGTAACCATTACCCGCGAACCGCAAACCGCCAGCGTTTCATAACCCGTCGTTATGAGCAGAAGTCATATGCGCGGACTTGGGGTAGGATTCAGCCACTGACTCCTCCACCTGCTGAACATGGACTTCACGCATGCGCTTACGCCATATCGAAGTGATCCAGGCGCTCTTGCAGACCGGTCACCTGGGCACCGCCGCCGAATGGCTGCAGTTGCCGGTGGCCGAAGTCGAGCGTTTGCTGCGCGACGCCGAGGATCAGTTGGGTTTCATGCTGTTCGCCAGCGTACGCGGGCGATTGCAGGCCACCCGCGAAGCGCGGGAATTGCAGGTGGAAATTGCCCGGGTCTACGACGCGCTCGAACCGGTGCAGCGCCTGGCCAACAGCCTCAGGCAATACCTGGCGCCGCCGCTGCGCATCATCTGCACCCCGCCTCTGGCTAACCAATTGTTACCACACAGCATCGCCGCCCTGCGCCGACGCCTGCCCGACGCACCTTGCACACTGCTGAGCCAGCCCACCCGCGACATCGTCAGAAGCCTGCTGCTGCGTGAAAGCGATCTGGGCCTGAGCCTGCATGACCCCGATCACGCCGACCTCGATTGCCAGGTAATTGCCCAGGGCAAACTCCAGCTRCTCRCCCCCCATGGCTGGCTGCAACCGAAACAGAAATACATTTCACTGCAGGATCTGGCCGGCCAATCGATGATCGGACTGGAGGGGCAAGACCCGCTGAGCCCGGCACTGGAAAACAAACTGCACGGCTTGCGCCCTGCTCCGGTGATTCAAACCCGGGTCCAGACGCATCAGATGATGCGCAGCATGGTCGAGGCCGGCGAAGGCCTGGCCATCGTCGACCCCTTCACCGCCCTCGGCGCCAAAGCCTCGGGGCTGGACGCCTGCCCGCTCGCGCCAGCCGTGCCGATCAGTCTCTACGCCTTGTCGCTGAAAAACGTCGAACCGTCTCCGGCGGTTCAGGCATTGTTGGCCATCGTCACGGAACAAGCCGCGGCGATGCTGACGAACTGAGCAGATTTTCCAACGGATTTTCGAACATTCGATACCAGAACAGCGCCACTTCGGCGGTGTTCGGATCGATGCCGCGATAGCGCAGATGGTCGATCCCGCCCATCACGTAACCGCAACGCTCATAGAGCCTGCAGGCCCCCAGGTTGTTGTTCTGGGTTTCGAGCATGATGCCCGGGAGCTTTTTCTTGCGGCTCCAGAATTGCGCCACATCCAGCAAGGCCTTGGCCACACCGTGCCGTCGGGCCGGTGCATGCACCGCCAGTTCGTCGATATGGGCAAAGCCGTTCCAGTTGGTGCTGACCACCAGATGCCCCACGGGCTGGTCATCCAGATAGGCCATGAAAATCGCGCTGTCGGCGGCATCGCGAAAGCTGCTGAATTCCTCGGGGTCGATGCCGTAGCACTTGCGATAAGGCGTGATCGGGGTGACCGGCCACTGTGCCACCGGCTTGCCTATTTCGGCCGCACCGTAGGCCGCGACTTCAAAACTGAAATCACTGCCCCAGATATAGGCGGCAAAACCCTCGTCGGCAACCCGTACCGACAACCCTGGGAAATTCGGATTTATAACCGGCTGCATACTGGGAAAGGTCCTCATTCCTTGATGCAATCGACGGTGTAGCACCGTCCACTGCCCTGATCTTCGTGTTGCAATCCGTGCACATCAGCAACGAACCCCGGAAAACTGCTATCGAACGTGCGGGCAAACGCCAGGTAATCGATGATCGAGCGGGTCGACTCGGTAAAGCGCTCGCCCGGCATGATCAGCGGAATGCCAGGTGGATACGGCACCAGCATCACCGCCGCGATCCGCCCGGCCAGCGCATCGATCGACACGGCTTCGACTTCACCCCGCACCAATTGATCATAGGCGTCCGCCGGCTTCATCGCGACTTCCGGCAGTACGGTGTACATGCGTTTGAGGTGCCTGGCGGTGGCATTGCTGCGATAACAGGCATGCAACTGATCGCACAGATCACGCAAGCCCATGCCCTGATAGCGCGCGACATTCTCTTGCGCCACGCAAGGCAGGCAACTGGCCAGACTGACGTTGGCGTCATAGCTGCGCTTGAACTCCAGCAATTCGGTGAGCAGCGTGCTCCACTTGCCTTTGGTGATACCCATGGAAAACAACACCAGGAACGAATACAGCCCGGTCTTCTCAACCACCAGGCCACGCTCCCAAAGGAACTTGCTGACCACCGCCGCCGGAATCCCGTGCTCGCTGAGGGCGCCACCGGCCGTCAGCCCCGGCATCACCAGCGTGACCTTGATCGGGTCGAGCAGCACATAATCGTCGGTCACGCCGCCAAAGCCGTGCCAGTCGGCATCGGGTTGCAGCAACCAGTCCTCGGTGACGACCCGCTCGATGCCTTCCGCCGACGGCGGTTGCCAGATCGAAAACCACCAGTCATCCGCGGCAATGTGCTGTCGCAAGTTAGCCAGCGCCCGGCGAAAACTCAGGGCTTCGTCGAACATTTCCTGCAACAGCGAACGCCCGGCCGGTCCTTCCATCATCGCCGAAGCCACATCCAGCGAGGCAATGATGCCGTACTGCGGCGAGGTCGAGATGTGCATCATGAACGCTTCGTTGAAGCGATCCCGGTCCAGTTGCCGCGCGCCGCCATCGCGCACGTGAATCATCGACGCCTGACTGAAAGCCGCCAGCAACTTGTGGGTGGAATGGGTGGTAAACACCAACGGGCTGTCTTCATCACGGGACGTGCCCATGCCGTAGCGCCCGGCAAAAAACTCATGAAACGCCGCATAGGCGTACCAGGCCTCGTCGAAGTGCAGCACCTCGACGCTATTGCCCAGTTGCTGCCTGATCAGCTCGGCGTTGTAGCAGAGGCCGTCATACGTCGAATTGGTCACCACCGCGAGCTTGACCTTCGGTGCACGGCCCTTGGTCAGCGGACTGGCGTCGATCTTGGCCTGGATCGATTCGCGGCTGAACTCGCTCAGGGGAATCGGACCGATGATCCCCAGCTCATTACGCTCCGGACACAAGTACAGCGGGATCGCGCCGGTCATGATGATCGAGTGCAGCACCGACTTGTGGCAATTGCGATCCACCAGCACCAGGTCATCGCGGGCGACCACCGAGTGCCAGACAATCTTGTTGGCCGTGGAGGTGCCATTGATCACGAAAAAGGTGTGATCGGCGCCGAAATTTCGTGCTGCACGGGCCTCGGCTTCAGCCAGGGGACCGGTGTGGTCGAGTAAAGAACCGAGCTCCGGCACCGACACCGAAAGGTCCGAGCGCAGGGTGTTTTCCCCAAAAAACTGGTGAAACGCCTGCCCGACCGGACTCTTGTGATACGCCACGCCACCGCCGTGACCGGGGGTGTGCCAGGAATAGTTGGAATCCGCGGTGTGTTGCACCAAAGCCTTGAAAAATGGCGGCAACAGTCCATCGAGGTATTTGCGCGCGGCGCGGGCCACCTGTCGGGCGAGAAAGGGCACGGTGTCTTCAAACAGGTAAAGAATGCCGCGCAACTGATTGAGCTCGGCCATGGCGTCGGCAGGCGCGTTTTCCAGGGTCACTGTTTCGCCCAAGGCGAAGATCGGCAGATCCGGTGCACGCACTCGCGCCAGACCGATCAGTTCGGCCATGTTTTGCAACAAATGGGAGTGGCTGCTGGCGTCCTCGGAGGCAATCAACATGCAGGACAGGCCATGGTAAGTCGACGCCACCAATCGTCCTTCGGTGTAGTCCACCGCCGAAACGACACTGAACCCTTCCTGCTCCAGCTCCCGGGCAATCCCCCGCACGCGGTCGCCAGCGACGCTGTCGGCCTTGATGTCGCGATGGACAATCAGGACCGGGAATTTCAAATCTTTATACATGAGGCTCAGTGTCCTGAGGCGGCAGACCATAGCCTGCCAATCACCTCAGGGTAGAGTGTTGCAGAGGATGTGGCGAGTGTCGCGCCCTGAAATGGGTCATCGGATGCATGCCAGCGGCGCGGCTATTCGAAGATCCTTTCGAAACATCTACGCCTGCGCTTCAGCCTCAGCCAGCTGCACCCACAACGCCGGAGCACCTGCGGATTTGCCGATGATTTCCAGGCGCGCCGCGTGGCGGGCCTGGTCGTCTTCGCTGGCGCGGATGATGCGCGTCGGCTGGCGATCTGCTGGCAAACGGCGGATCTCGGTGGCCGAATTGTCCGCCCCTTCACCGGAGCCATTGCCATCGGAGGCGTTACCGGCCAGGGACAGACTGGTCTGCCCCCCGGTCATGGTCAGGTAGACGTCGGCGAGAATCTCGGAGTCGAGCAAGGCGCCGTGCAGTTCACGGCCGGAGTTGTCGACACCATAGCGCTTGCACAATGCGTCGAGGCTGTTGCGCTGCCCCGGGTGACGTTCCCGGGCCATCATCAGGGTGTCGAGGATCGAGCAGTGCTGCGTGATGTCCGCGCGGTCCTGCTGCCCCATCAGGGCGAATTCGTTGTTGATGAAGCCAACGTCGAACGCCGCGTTATGGATGATCAGCTGTGCGCCCTTGATGAACTCGAAGAATTCTTCGGCCACTTCGGCAAAACGCGGCTTGCCCACGAGGAATTCGTTGGTGATGCCGTGGACGCCGATGGCACCCTCGTCACTTTCGCGATCGGGTTGCAGGTACACGTGAAAGTGCCGGCCCGTCAGGCGTCGGCCGATCAACTCGACACAACCGATTTCGATAATCCGGTGGCCGTCGGTCACCGGCATGCCGGTGGTTTCGGTGTCGAGTACAACGGATCTGGTGGCCATCAGTGCTCAGCTCTCAATCGGTCAATCGTGCAAAAGCGCGAATCTTAACATGCTCGCGGGCCATCGCCATTGCGCTGCTGTGAACACAATCCTTGTAGGAGCTGCCGAAGGCTGCGATCTTTTGATCTGGCTTTTGATTTTTTGCGGCCTGAAAAAGATCAAGATCAAAAGATCGTCCGATCGCGGCCCGAGCCTTCGGCAGCTCCTACGGCAGACATTGCGATCAGCCCTGCTTGTACCCGCGCACTTCATCGACGCCACGGTTGGCCAACTGGTCGGCTCGCTCGTTGCCGTGATGGCCAATGTGTCCGCGCACCCATTTCCAGGTGACCTTGTGGCGGTTGACCTGCTCGTCGAGCAACTTCCACAGGTCAGCATTCTTCACCGGCTCCTTCGCCGCGGTTTTCCAGCCGCGCTTCTTCCAGTTGTCCATCCACTCGTTGATGCCTTTCATCACGTACTGGGAGTCGGTCACCAGCAGCACCTCGCAGGGACGCTTGAGTTCTTCCAGGCCACGGATTGCACCCATCAGTTCCATGCGGTTGTTGGTGGTATTGGCTTCGCCGCCCCAGAGTTCCTTTTCGACGCCCTTGCACACCAGCAGTGCGCCCCAGCCGCCAGGGCCAGGGTTGCCCTTGCAGGCGCCGTCGGTGAACAGTTCTACGCTATCGCTCATGCCAATCTATCCAGAAAATGCGCTGGCCCGCCGATCGCTGATCGACGACGCCCGAAGCCGGGACAGGCCCGGCCGCAAATGAAAAGTGTGTATTACGGTTCGATGTTGCGACGGTTGACCTTGGCCATCGGCAAAGGAATCAACTTGCCCTTCGGCTCGCGCCGCTCCTGACGGACCGGTCGCAGGCCCACCACGATCTTGCGCGCCACCAATAAATAGAAGCCGCCGCCCGACAATTGCCAGTCACCGGCCTTGCGCTCCCAACCGGCCAGTCGGGTCTGCCACGCCGGTGACGCAAGCGGCGGACGATAGCACCCGAAGCGGCGTTTCTCCAGCGCGAAGCCCAGCAGGTTCAGCCAGTCCGCGACCCGTGACGGCGAAATGCAGCGTGCCTTGCGCAACGCATCCTGGGCAAACACATGCCGCAGACCCCAAGTGCTCCAGGGATTGATGCCGATGATCAGCAAATGCCCGCCGGGCCGTACGCTGCTGGCCGCCTCGCGAAGCAAACCATGGGGCGACAGGCAGAAATCCAGACCATGCTGCAGCACCACCACATCGGCAGCATGTTCGCTCAACGGCCAGGCCTGTTCCTCGCAGACGATCTCGACCCCCGGCAACGGCGCGCCAAGGCGCACATTGCGCTGCACCTGCGGCGCTGACGGCGGGGTCTGGGCCGAGGGGCCGTAATGCACCAGATAGCCACCAAAGAACCGCCCGAGCTCGTCTTCGAGCATGCGCCGCTCTTCGTCCAGCAGAAATTGCCCGATCGGACCTGCCAGCCACTCGCGGGCCGCGCTGATCAACGCGAGCCAGTCAGGATCAGCCTGTGCGAACGCTTTATCAGTCATTGCATTCTCCAACACGCCAGGAAGTTCTAAGATGCGCTATTGTTTTCCGCTTGGCGAATCCGACGATGATACAGATCACTGCCCTGCCCGCCTTTACCGACAACTACATCTGGTTGTTACAAGACCGCGACACCAAGCGCTGCGCGGTCGTCGATCCGGGTGATGCCGCCCCGGTACAAGCCTGGCTCGCGGCCAATCCGGGTTGGGTACTGAGTGATATTTTGATCACTCACCACCATCATGACCACGTCGGCGGCGTCGAATTGCTGAAGAAAGCGACAAGCGCGAAGGTCTCTGGCCCGGCCAGCGAAAAGATCCCGGCGCGGGACGTTGCGCTCAAAGACAACGACAAGGTCAGCGTGCTCGGCCTGGACTTCGATATCTTCGCGGTCCCCGGCCACACCCTGGGGCATATCGCCTATTACCATCACGGCTTGCTGTTCTGCGGCGACACACTGTTTGCCGCCGGCTGCGGACGCTTGTTCGAAGGCACTCCACAGCAAATGTACAGCTCGCTGACACGCCTCGCCGGGTTGCCGGACGATACGCTGGTCTACTGCACCCACGAATACACCCTCAGCAACCTGAAGTTTGCCGCGGCCGTCGAACCGAACAACCCGGACACCGCCGAACGCCTGGCCAAAGTCACCCGCCAACGGGAATCCGGGATCATGACGCTGCCGTCGACACTGGCACTGGAAAAGCTCACAAACCCGTTTTTGCGCTCCGGTGAAACATCCGTTAAAGAAAAAGCGGACGAACGGACCGGCACCGATAACTCGGTGCCCGATATGGTTTTTGCTGCTCTTCGAGCGTGGAAAGACACGTTCTAAAGGGATCTCACAAGGTTGCAACAATTCTGAAAGGTTGACCGCGCAGGGTGCGCTTTCTAGAATCGCCCGACATTTTTGCCCGGAACTTACTTCCAGCCAATGTCGTCACCTATTCGCAAAGCCATCAGTTCAGACGCATTGACCCGCTTGGCTCAAGCCATCGCGGTGGCTGTGTCCGCCACCCTGGCGGGCTGTTCCAGCCATGCGCCGCAGACCGATGCGGCGCACGCGCAGAACATCGCCGCGCGCGCCAAGCAGAAGCCGGTTTGGCTCAGCGAAAAACCCAGCCCGCAAATTCCCCAGGACGTCTGGGAGCGTATGCGCCAGGGCTTCCAGTTGCAGGACGGGCTGGGCGTCAACCCGCGCATCGAGCAACAACGCCTTTGGTTCGCCAGCAATCCATCTTTCCTCGAAAACGCCGGCGAACGTGGCAGCTTATACATTCATTACATCGTCGAACGCCTTGAAGAGCGCAACATGCCGCTGGAACTGGCACTGCTGCCAGTGATTGAAAGCGCCTACAACCCGATGGCCTATTCCCGGGCCGACGCGGTGGGTCTTTGGCAGTTCATCCCCTCCACCGGGCGTTACTTCAACCTGCGTCAAACCCGTTTCTATGATGGCCGTCGCGATATCACCGCGTCGACCACCGCCGCGCTGGATTACCTGACCCGCCTGCACGACATGTTCAACGGCGACTGGATGCTGGCCCTGGCGGCCTACAACGCCGGCGAAGGCACCGTCAGCCGGGCCATCGAGCGCAACGAACGCCTCGGCCTGCCGACCGACTACTGGAACCTGCCGCTGCCTTCCGAAACCCAGGCCTACGTGCCGAAGTTGCTGGCACTGTCGCAGGTGGTGATGGCGCCGGAAGCCTACGGCGTGAACCTCAACCCGATCGCCAACGAACCTTACTTCAAGGTCGTCGAAATCAACCAGCGCATGGACCTGTCCAAGGTTGCTGAAGTCGCCAACATCGACGAAGACGAACTGTTCCAGCTCAACCCGGCCTTCAAGCAGCGCACCACCATCGACGGTCCGCAGCACCTGTTGGTGCCGACTTCCAAGGCGCAACTGCTGACCAGCAGCCTGCAAACCATGCGCCCTGAAGAGTTGATCAGCAAGAAATCGCTCAAGCCGGTCTTCGAAGGTGCCGACGATACCCAGGTCGCCAGCGTCAAGCGTTCCTACCGGGTCAAACGGGGTGACAACCTCGGCTCCATCGCCAAGGCCAACAACGTTGACGTGCAGGACCTGCAACGCTGGAACAAACTGACCGGCAAGAACCTCAAGCCCGGCCAGACCCTCGTCATGCAGGACAACAGCAAACGCAGCTCCGGGCGCGTCAACACCGTGATTGCAGCCAATACCAAAAAACAGCAGACCACGTACAAGGTCCAGCAAGGCGACTCGCTGTACATCGTGGCCAAGCGCTTCAACGTTGAAATGCAGCACCTCAAGCGCTGGAACCCGCGTGTCGGTCAGGCGCTGAAGCCTGGCCAGATGTTGACGGTGGCCAATCCGCACTAAAACTGTAGGAGCAGCCGGTCGACGCTCGATTGCTCGCGAAAGTCGCCAACGATAACGCGGGCATTCTGGATAAATGCCGCGCCCTCAGGTTCTTCGCGAGCAAGCTCGCTCCTACAGGATTGCAACCGCTCAAATCTCCCGTCTTTTTCCTGTCCATACAAGCTGTTACTGTACGGTCCACAAAGCCCAAGCCGCCTGGATCGGATCCCCTATTTGAAGCGCCCCCTGCCCCTGCTCCTGATCTGCCTGGCCTTGAGCTCCACCGCAAGCGCGACGATCAGCGAAAGCCATGGTTATGCGCAGTTCGGCACGCTCAAGTACCCGGCCCGATTTACCCACTTCGACTGGGTCAACCCGCAAGCGCCCAAGGGCGGTACGTTGCGGGTCATGGCGTTTGGCACGTTCGACACGCTCAACCCGTACACCTTCAAGGGCACCAGCCCGGTCACCACGGCGAATTTCCTGCAATACGGCATCAACGAGCTCAACGAGCCGCTGATGGTCGGTACCGGGCAGTACGCGCCTTCGGGTGACGAGCCCGCGTCCAGCTATGGCCTGATCGCCCAGTCGGTGGAGTACAGCGAGGACCGCAGCTGGGTGGTGTTCAACCTGCGTCCCGAAGCACGCTTCCATGACGGCACGCCGATCACCGCCTATGACGTCGCGTTCTCCTACCGCACGCTGCTCAAGGAAGGCCATCCGCTGTACCGCACCAGCCTTCAGGAAGTGTTGCGGGTCGACATCCTCAACCCGCAGCGCATCCGCTTCGTGTTCAAGCGTGCCGGCAATCCGCTGCTGATCCTGCGCCTGGGCGAAATGCCGGTGCTGGCGCAGCACTACTGGAAAGGCCGCGACTTCAAGGCCACCACATTCGAGCCGCCGCTGGGCAGCGGACCGTATCGCATCACCTCGGTCACGCCGGGACGGCAGATCATCTTCGAACGGGTCAAGGATTACTGGGGCAAGGACCTGCCGGTCAATCGCGGCAAGTACAACTTCGACCGCATGGAGGTCGAGTTCTACCGCGACAGCGACGTGGCGTTCGAGGCGTTCAAGGCCGGTGAATTCGATATCTATATCGAGCATCAGGCGAAGAACTGGGACACTGGCTACAACTTCCCCGCCGTACGCCGCGGTGACGTGATCAAGACACAGATTCCCCACCAGATCCCGACCCAGACCCAGGGTTTGTTCATGAACAGCCGTCGCCCGGCATTCTCGGACGCCAAGGTCCGTGAAGCGCTGGGGCTGATGTTCAACTTTGAATGGACCAACCGCACGCTGTTCAGCGGCGCCTACCAACGCGCCATGAGCTACTACCCCAATAGTGAGTTCTCGGCCAGCGGTTTGCCGGTCGGGCACGAATGGCTGTTGCTCAAGTCCTATCGTGAACAGTTGCCGGCCAGGCTCTTTACCGAGCCGTTCAGCCTGCCGCAGACCGACGGGCACGGCATCCCCCGGGAGACCTTGCGCAAAGCCCTTGGCCTGCTCGCCGATGCTGGCTGGAAGTTCAATGGCCAGCGCCTGCAAAACGCCGCCGGGCAGCCGTTGCGCCTGGAGTTACTGCTGGTCAACCCGAACCTGGAGCGCATCCTCCAGCCTTACCTCGAGAACCTGAGCAGCATCGGCATCGACGCACGGCTGCGCACGGTCGATCGCGCACAATACAAGCAGCGCCTCGACCAGTTCGATTTCGACATGATTCTGATGACCCTCAACCAGACGCTCAGCCCGGGCCTGGAACAATGGCAGTACTTTCACTCCAGCCAGGCCGGGGTCAAGGGCAGCAAAAACTACGCCGGCATTGCCGACCCGGTAGTCGATCACTTGCTCGAGCAGTTACTGGCGGCCCAGACCCGCGATGAGCAAGTCGCCGCCGGCAAGGCCCTCGACCGCGTGCTGCTGTGGCAGCACTACATCGTGCCCAACTGGTACCTCAATTATCACCGTCTGGCGTACCGCAACCGGCTCGCCTTCGTCACCACGCCGCCCTACACCCTGGGCCTGAACGCGTGGTGGCTGAAATCTTCGGAGAAAGATCAATGAAACCCATCCGCACCCTGCTCCTGCAGGCCAGCGGCCTGTTGTTCGCCGGGCTGGCCTGCGCCGCCCCACAACATGCCGTGACCCTGTATAACGAGCCGCCGAAATATCCGGCCGATTTCAAACACTTCGACTACGTCAATCCCGATGCGCCCAAGGGCGGAATCTTCCGTCAGGCCGGTTTCGGCGGTTTCGACAGCCTCAACCCGTTTATCAGCAAGGGTGTGCCGGCGGACGATATCGGCATGATCTACGACACCCTGGCCAAGCAAGGGCTGGACGAGCCGTTCACCGAGTACGGCTTGATCGCCCGGTTGATCGAGAAAGCTCCGGACAACGCTTGGGTGCGCTTCTACCTGCGCCCCGAAGCACGCTTCCATGATGGCCATCCGATTCGCGCCGAGGACGTGGTGTTCAGCTTCCAGATGCTGACCAAGGATGGCGCGCCGATGTACCGCGGCTACTACAACGACGTGGCCGAAGTGGTCGCCGAAGACCCGCTCACCGTATTGTTCAAGTTCAAGCACACCAACAACCGCGAACTGCCGCTGATCCTCGGCCAGTTGCCGGTGCTGCCCAAGCACTGGTGGGCCGACCGCGACTTCAACAAGGGCAACCTGGAAATCCCGCTGGGCAGCGGCCCGTACAAGGTCAGCGAAGTGAAGGCCGGACGCTCGGTGCGTTACGAGCGGGTCAAGGACTACTGGGGCAAGGACCTGCCGGTCAATCGCGGTTTCTACAACTTCGACGTGATGACCACCGATTACTACCGCGACAACACAGTGGCCCTGGAAGCGCTCAAGGCCGGGCAGTTCGACTACTGGCTGGAAATGACCGCGAAAAACTGGGCCAACGCCTACAACACTCCGGCGGTCACCGAAGGTCGACTGGTCAAGGAACAGATTCCCAACGGCAATCCGACCGGCATGCAAGGGTTCGTGTTCAACCTGCGCCGCCCGGTGTTCCAGGATGTGCGCGTGCGTCAGGCCTTGTCGCTGCTGCTGGACTTCGAATGGACCAACAAGCAACTGTTCAACGGTGCCTATGCGCGTACCCGCAGTTACTTCGAGAACTCGGAAATGGCCGCCATCGGCCTGCCTGATGGCGAACAGGTGGCGATCCTCGAACCGTTCCGCGGCAAGCTTTCACCGCAAGTGTTCAGCGAAGCGTTCCAGAACCCGACCACCGACGGCAGCGGCATGATCCGCACCCAGCAACGCCAAGCCTATCAACTGCTGCAAGAGGCCGGCTGGCGCATCGTCGATGACAAAATGGTCGACGCCACGGGCAAGCCGGTGGTCATCGAGTTCCTGTTGGCCCAGACCGAATTCGAACGGGTGCTGCTGCCGTTCAAGCGCAACCTGAGTGACCTGGGCATCGATCTGGTGATCCGCCGGGTCGACGTCTCGCAATACATCAACCGCGTGCGTTCCCGGGACTTCGACATGATTGTCGGCAGCTTCCCGCAATCCAATTCGCCGGGTAACGAACAACGGGAATTCTGGATGTCGGCTGCCGCCGACAAACCCGGCAGCCGCAATTCCATGGGGCTGAAAGATCCGATGGTCGATCAACTGGTCGAGCAACTGATCAACGCCGATTCGCGCAACAGCCTGGTGGCCCACGCCCGGGCGCTGGACCGGGTGCTGCAATGGGGCTATTACGTAATACCCAACTGGCACATCAAGACCTGGCGCGTGGCGTACTGGAACCACATCGGCCATCCAAAGGTCTCGCCTAAATACGACATCGGCACGGCCACCTGGTGGGTCAAGCCCGACATCAAGCCGGCGATAGAAGTCGAAACCACACTGCAGGCCGCTCCTGCGGGCACGGAGTAATCAGATGCTGGCGTACATTTTTCGGCGACTGTTGCTGATCATTCCGACCCTGTTCGGCATCCTGCTGATCAACTTCGTGATCATCCAGGCTGCCCCGGGCGGGCCGGTGGAACAGATGATCGCCAAGCTCGAAGGCTTCGAAGGCGCCACCAGCCGCATCGCCGGCGGCGGTGCCGAAGTCTCGGTGGCAGGCTCGGCCTATCGCGGCGCCCAGGGCCTGGACCCGGCACTGATCAAGGAAATCGAGCACATGTACGGCTTCGACAAATCGGCGCCGGAACGCTTGTGGATCATGGTCAAGAACTATGCGTCCCTGGATTTCGGCGACAGCTTCTTCCGCGACGCCAAGGTCATCGACCTGATCAAGGAAAAGATGCCGGTGTCGATCTCCCTCGGGCTGTGGAGCACCCTGATCATGTACCTGGTGTCGATCCCGCTGGGGATCGCCAAGGCCAAGCGGCACGGCAGCCACTTCGACGTCTGGACCAGTTCGGCGATCATTGTCGGCTACGCGATCCCGGCGTTCCTGTTCGCCATCCTGTTGATCGTGGTGTTCGCCGGCGGCAGTTACCTGGACTGGTTCCCGTTGCGCGGGCTGACCTCGAACAACTTCGATGAACTGAGCATGGGCGGCAAGATCCTCGACTACTTCTGGCACCTGGCGCTGCCGGTGACTGCACTGGTGATCGGCAACTTCGCGACCATGACCCTGCTGACCAAAAACAGCTTCCTCGACGAAATCAACAAGCAGTACGTGATCACCGCCAGGGCCAAGGGCCTGACCAACCACCGCGTGCTGTACGGCCACGTGTTCCGCAACGCCATGCTGCTGGTGATCGCCGGTTTCCCCTCGGCCCTCATCGGCATCTTCTTCACCGGCTCGTTGCTGGTGGAGGTGATCTTCTCCCTCGACGGCCTCGGCCTGATGAGCTTCGAAGCGGCGATCAACCGTGATTACCCGGTGGTGTTCGGCACGCTGTTCATCTTCACTTTGCTGGGGCTGGTGGTGAAACTGATCGGCGACCTCACCTACACCCTTGTCGATCCGCGCATCGACTTCGAAAGCCGGGAGCATTGAGATGAACCTGTCCCCTCTCAATCGCCGACGCTTCGAACTGTTCAAGGCCAACAAGCGTGGCTGGTGGTCGCTGTGGCTGTTCCTGATCCTGTTCGGCGCAAGCCTGGGCGCCGAGCTGATCGCCAACGACAAGCCGCTGGCGGTGCATTACGACAACAACTGGTACTTCCCGGCGCTCAAGCGTTACCCGGAAACCACCTTCGGCGGCGAATTTCCACTGGAAGCCAATTACAAGAGTCCGTACATCCGCGAACTGCTCAAGGCCAAGGACGCCTGGGTGCTGTGGGCACCGATTCCCTACAGCTACCAGAGCATCAACTACGACCTGAAAGTCCCGGCCCCGGCCCCGCCCTCGACGGACAACCTGCTGGGCACCGACGATCAGGGCCGCGATGTGCTGGCCCGGGTGATCTACGGTTTCCGCATTTCGGTGCTGTTCGCCCTGACCCTGACCGTGCTCAGTTCGATCATCGGCGTGATCGCCGGGGCCTTGCAGGGTTTCTACGGTGGCTGGGTGGACCTGGCCGGGCAGCGCTTCCTGGAGATCTGGTCCGGGCTGCCGGTGTTGTACCTGCTGATCATCCTCGCCAGTTTCGTGCAACCCAATTTCTGGTGGCTGCTGGGGATCATGCTGCTGTTCTCGTGGATGAGCCTGGTGGACGTGGTGCGCGCCGAATTCCTGCGCGGGCGTAACCTGGAATACGTACGCGCCGCCCGCGCCCTGGGCATGCAGAACGGTGCGATCATGTTCCGCCACATTTTGCCCAACGCGATGGTCTCGACCATGACCTTCATGCCGTTCATCCTCACCGGCGCCATCGGCACATTGACCGCCCTGGACTTCCTCGGTTTCGGCCTGCCGGCGGGCAGCCCGTCCCTGGGTGAACTGGTGGCCCAGGGCAAATCCAACCTCCAGGCGCCCTGGCTGGGCATCAGCGCCTTTGCGGTGCTGGCCTTGATGTTGAGTTTGCTGGTGTTCATCGGCGAGTCAGCTCGCGATGCCTTCGACCCGAGGAAGTGAAATGAATCAGCACAATCTGATCGAAGTGCGCGACCTGTCCGTCGAGTTTGTCGTCGGCAATCGCTGTCAGTTGGCAGTCGAAGGCGTCAGCTTCGACATCAAGCGCGGCGAAACCCTGGCTTTGGTCGGCGAGAGCGGTTCCGGTAAATCGGTCACCGCACATTCGATCCTGCGCCTGCTGCCCTACCCGCTCGCCCGGCATCCGTCCGGCACCATCGAATACTCCGGGCAGAACCTGCTGAACCTGAAAGAAAAAACCATCCGCCACATTCGCGGCAACCGGATTGCGATGATCTTCCAGGAGCCGATGACCTCGCTCAATCCCCTGCACTCGATCGAGAAACAAATCAATGAGGTGCTGAACATCCACAAGGGCCTGACCGGCAAGGTCGCGACCAAACGCACCCTGGAGCTGCTGGAGATGGTCGGCATCCCCGAGCCGCACAAGCGCCTCAAGGCCCTGCCCCACGAATTGTCCGGCGGCCAGCGCCAGCGGGTGATGATCGCCATGGCCCTGGCCAACGAGCCGGAACTGCTGATCGCCGACGAGCCGACCACCGCGCTGGACGTGACCGTTCAGCTGAAAATCCTCGAATTGCTCAAGGAACTGCAGGCCCGATTGGGCATGGCGCTGCTGCTGATCAGCCATGATTTGAACCTTGTGCGAAGAATTGCGCATCGCGTATGTGTCATGCAGCAAGGATGCATCGTCGAACAGGCATCGTGCGAAGAACTGTTCCGCGCGCCACAGCATCCGTACACTCGGGAACTGCTGGCAGCGGAGCCCGGCGGCAAGCCTGCAAGCAACGTGATCGGCCCGCCCTTGCTGGCGGTCGAGGACCTGAAAGTCTGGTTTCCGATCAAGAAAGGCTTGCTCAAGCGCACGGTGGATTACGTCAAGGCGGTCGACGGCATCAATTTCAACCTGCCCCAGGGCCAGACCCTGGGGATCGTGGGCGAAAGCGGTTCCGGCAAATCGACACTGGGTCTGGCGATTTTGCGCTTGATCGCCAGCAAAGGCGCGATTCGTTTTGAAGGCCAGCAGCTAGACTGCCTGACGCAGCAACAGGTCCGGCCGCTGCGGCGGGAGATGCAAGTGGTGTTTCAGGACCCGTTCGGCAGCCTGAGCCCACGGATGTGCGTGAATGACATCGTTGGCGAAGGCCTGCGGATCCACAAGATGGGCACCGCGGCGGAACAGGAACAAGCGATCATTGCAGCACTCAAGGAGGTAGGCCTGGATCCGGAAACCCGGCACCGCTACCCCCACGAATTTTCCGGAGGGCAACGGCAGAGAATCGCCATTGCCCGGGCATTGGTGTTAAAACCGGCGTTGATTTTGCTGGACGAGCCGACTTCGGCCCTCGACCGCACAGTACAACGCCAGGTAGTGGAGCTTTTGCGTTCACTGCAAACCAAGTACAACCTGACGTATCTGTTTATCAGCCATGACCTGGCTGTGGTGAAAGCGCTGAGCCACCAGTTGATGGTGGTCAAGCATGGCCAAGTGGTCGAACAGGGAGACGCGCAAAGCATTTTTGCCGCCCCCCAACATCCGTATACACAGCAGTTGCTGGAAGCCGCTTTTCTGGCTCCGGCCACTGCGCAATAACCTGAAAAGAGGAGCAACACATGGGTTTTCTCGCCGGTAAGCGCGTACTGATCGTCGGTGTCGCCAGCAAGCTGTCCATCGCATCCGGCATCGCTGCCGCCATGCATCGCGAGGGCGCTGAGCTTGCCTTCACTTATCAGAACGACAAACTCAAGGGTCGTGTCGAAGAGTTCGCACAAGGCTGGGGCTCGAGCCCTGAGCTGTGCTTCCCGTGCGACGTGGCCAGCGATGAAGAAATCGCCAAGGTCTTCGAAGAACTGAGCAAGAAGTGGGACGGCCTGGACTGCATCGTGCACTCCGTAGGCTTCGCACCGGGCGACCAACTGGACGGCGACTTCACCGAAGCCACCACCCGTGAAGGTTTCCGCATCTCCCACGACATCAGCGCCTACAGCTTCGTGGCCCTGGCCAAGGCCGGCCGCGAAATGATGAAAGGCCGCAACGGCAGCCTGCTGACCCTGTCGTACCTGGGCGCCGAGCGCACCATGCCGAACTACAACGTCATGGGCATGGCCAAGGCTTCCCTGGAAGCTGGCGTGCGTTACCTGGCCGGCTCCCTGGGCCCGGACGGTACTCGCGTCAACTGTGTATCGGCTGGCCCGATCCGCACCCTCGCCGCTTCCGGCATCAAGAACTTCCGCAAGATGCTGGCCGCCAACGAAGCGCAAACCCCGCTGCGCCGCAACGTCACCATCGAAGAAGTCGGCAACGCCGGCGCCTTCCTGTGCTCGGACCTGGCGTCCGGCATCAGCGGTGAAATCATGTACGTGGACGGTGGCTTCAACACCACGGCCATGGGCAGCATCGAAGAGTAATCTTCGGTCAGCCATTAAAAAACCCGCCTCTTCTGGCGGGTTTTTTATGCCTGCGATTGTCCCGGACAAACACAATCCCCTGTGGGAGCGAGCTTGCTCGCGATGAGGCAATCACATTCAACATTTCTTCTGGCTGATAGACCGCTTTCGCGAGCAAGCTCGCTCCCACAGGGTTTGTGGTGATCCGGTCATTTGTGAACAACACCAGGCAATGTGGGAGCGAGCTTGCCCGCGAAGAGGCCCGCCAATTCACCACTGTTCTAACGGCTCATCACACGCTCGGCCTCACCCAACAGTTCCTCGATCGAGTCATGAACAGTGGGGTCATATTCGACCTGGGTAACACTGAACCGAATGTCATAACTGCGATGCGCCGTGGCGTTGCGCTCATCGAGAATCTCATTGAGCCGGGCCTTGATCGCTTCAATCTCCACGACGCTGGAACCGGTCAGCAACGCCACGAACCGGTCGCCTTCGAGCCGGCCGACCACATCGCTTTCACGAAAACCGATACGCAGGACATCGGCGAATGTCTTCAGCGCATCGTCACCTTTGGCCCGGCCATACAGATAGCTCATGCGCTTGAATTCATCGAGGGTGAAGTACAGCAGCGTCGCCGGCGTCCCCAGCTCCCGACAGGCGTTCAGCCCGAGCCGGGCCAGTTCGCTGAAGCCATGGCGATTGGAGAGCAGCGTCAGCTCGTCCATGCTCGCCATTTGCACGCCCGCCAACTCTTGTTCGGCCTGGCGCGCCAGATCCCGCAGCCGTTCACGTTCTTGCTGTGGCGTGAGCAACGGGTTTGCGGATCGACCCGATTTGCCTGTTTTGCCTGAGATCAACATCATTCACTCCCTTGGCAGGTATGCACGTTAGAGTCGCCCATACCCGTATTGACTCCCTATTAGCGTGCCGCTGGTCAGCTACCCGCCAGCGGGCACGGCCCTCCTGCATCGGCCCAGCGCTTGAACCGGGTGACGAAGATATCGTGCGGTACCGACACCGGCGCGCGATTGCCGCCCGGATTCCAGCCCCACAGCACCAGCTTGTCCTCGCTGACGTGTTTGATCAGTGCGGCGAAATCCCGGTCGCCATTGCTGGAGCGATCCTTGATCATCGCGCACAACCGGTCGGCCGGCAGGCCGATCCAGGCCATCCGCTGCGCTGCTGGCGGCAGGCTCCAGTGTGGCGCTCCGGGCGGCGCGTGCGGACCATAACTGGCCGGCGGATTGCCTTGCGCATGGCACGTTGCACAGGGCAACCCGGCCGAGCCCTTGCCGTCGATGCCGCGCACGACATTCATCGCGTGGGGCACCCCGGCATCGAATTGCAGCGGCGAATCACCGGGAATGTGGCAGTTCTGGCAACGCGGGCTCTGGAAGACTTTCTGCACGGTGTCGAATGCCTGCAAGGCCTCGCGGTCTTCGGCGAACACGTGCGATGCGTAGGCGATGAGACAGATCAGGATCACCGTCCCAAGCAACCAATGATGTCGTTTCATCTCACACCCCCGACAGCTGCAACGGCAGCTCCCGCAGGCGCTGCCCGGTCAGGGCAAACACCGCGTTGGCCACCGCCGGCGCCGTGGGTGGCACACCGGCTTCGCCGATACCGCCGGGTTTGTCGCTGCTGGGCACGATATGCACTTCGACCACCGGCATTTCATTGAGCCGCAGCACCTGATAGTCGTGATAGTTGGACTGCACCACCTGCCCGTCCTTGAGCGTCAGCTTGCTGTGCAAGGCGAAGCTGAGACCAAAGGTGA
Organism: Pseudomonas sp. P4_C4; assembly: GCF_056402055.1. Taxonomy (NCBI): domain Bacteria; kingdom Pseudomonadati; phylum Pseudomonadota; class Gammaproteobacteria; order Pseudomonadales; family Pseudomonadaceae; genus Pseudomonas; species Pseudomonas sp. P4_C4. The sequence goes on from NZ_JBFUID010000033.1 coordinate 30,270, forward strand.
TGCACGACTCCATCTGCGCGGCGATGCTCTGTGGGTTGACCGCAATGCCGCAGTCCACCGCACACACCACCCGGTGCACACGGATGGCGAGGTTGTCCTGGGACACCTCGGCCACCTGGGCCACGTAACTGCCGAACGATTCATGCACCGCCACGCCCAGTGCATGGCCGTCCGGCAGCGGTGCCTTCCAGTTGGCCTTCTCCACCGCGAGGTTCAGTACACCGAGGTGACGGGGATGGTCCTTGAGCAAGGTGCGTCGATATTCCACCGGATCCTTGCCGGTCGCCGTGGCCAGTTCATCGATCAGCGATTCCATGACAAACGCAGTGTGGGTGTGCCCCACCGAACGCAACCACAAGACGCTGATCCCGGTTTTCGGTGAGTGCAGTTCGATCTGGTGATTGGCCAGTCCTTCGATGTAGGGGCTGTCGGCCACGCCTTCGACGGAGGTCTTGTCGATCCCGTCCTTGACCATGCTCGCTTCAAGGGAAGTCCCGGCCATGATCGACTGCCCGACCATCACATGTTTCCACGCCAACGGCAGGCCGTCGGCCCCCAGCCCGATGCGCGCATGGTGCAGGAACGCCGAGCGGTAGTAGCCACCGCGGATGTCATCCTCGCGCGTCCACACGGTTTTTACCGGTGCACCGGCGGCCTTGGCGACATACACCGCTTCGCTGACGAAGTCCGAGGTCGGATTGGCCCGGCGCCCAAAGCCACCGCCGAGAAACTCGGTATGGATCTCGACCTGTTCGGGTTTGAGCCCGGTGATTTCCCCGGCAACCATCTGGTCCAGGGTCTGGAACTGGGTACCGGTCCAGATTTCGCATTTGTCCTTGGTGATGCTCACCGTGCAGTTCAGCGGTTCCATCGGCGCATGGGCCAGATAAGGTACGCTGTATTCAGCATCGATGGTCTTGGTCGCTTTCGCCAGCGCTGCCTGGGCATCACCGGCCTGACCGGCGTTCAGGCCGGGGGTGGTGGCGAGTTTACGGAAGTTTTCCAGCAACGCCCGGCTATTGAGCCCGGCGTTCGGCCCCGGATTCCACTCGATTTTCAGCGCATCGCGCCCCAGCTTCGCCGCCCAGAAATGATCGGCGATCACCGCGATGCCCGTCGGTACTTGCACCACTTTGTGCACGCCCGGAATCGCCAGCGCCTCGGCGCCTTCAAAGGATTTGACGCTGCCGCCGAAGGTGGGTGAACGGGCGACCATCGCGGTCATCAGCCCGTCAAACTGCACGTCCATGCCGAATTTTGCCCGGCCAGTGATTTTCTCCGGCGTGTCCAGACGCTTGGTGGGTTTGCCGATCAGCCGCCAGTCTTGGGCGTCCTTGAGCTTGATCGAGGCCGGGTCCGGCCGTGGCAATTGCCCGGCGTCATCGGCCAACTCGCCATAAGTTGCACGATGCTCACCGGCAATGACTACGCCCGAGTCGGTATGAATCTCGGATGGAGCGACGTTGAAGCGCTTGGCGGCCGCGTCGATCAGCATCAAACGCGCCGCTGCGCCGGCCTGACGATAGCGGTCGAATTCCATCCAGGTCGAGGTCGAACCACCGGTGATCTGCATCCCGCCAAAGCCGGGCATGCCGTAATCGGCGGCCGATGCCGGGGAATGCTTGACGCGGATTTTCGACCAGTCGGCGTCGAGTTCTTCGGCGATCAGCATGGTCAGGCCGGTCCAGATGCCCTGGCCCATTTCCGAATGGCCGAGTAACACGGTGACGCTGTTGTCATTGCCAATGCGCAGGAAGGCGTTGGGCGCAAACACATTGCCCTGATTCTCTGCGCCCATGGCGAACCGGTGAGCGCCAGGAATGACAAAGGCGACTACCAGTCCACTACCCAGCAACGCACTGCCCTTGAGAAAACCACGGCGCGATAACGCGTTGATGCTGTTCATGGCCACCTCATCCCAGCTCGGCGGCGCGCTTGACCGCCGCGCGAATCCGCGGGTAAGTGCCGCAGCGGCAGATGTTGCCGGACAGCGCCTGATCGATGTCGCTGTCGGTCGGTTGCGGAATTTTCGCCAGCAACGCCGCCGCCGACATGATCTGCCCGGACTGGCAGTAACCACACTGGACCACGTCAAGTTCCGCCCAGGCCTGTTGCACCGGGTGCGAACCGTCCGCGGACAGGCCTTCGATGGTGAGAATCTTTTGCCCATCAGCCACCGCGGTGGCCGGTGTGATGCAGGCGCGTAGCGGCGCGCCGTCGACGTGAACGGTGCAGGCCCCGCATTGGGCTATGCCACAGCCGAATTTGGTGCCGGTGAGGTGGGCGACATCGCGCAAGACCCAGAGCAGCGGCATGTCAGCGGGGACATCCAGCTCCTGATCCTGGCCATTGATGTTCAGGGTCAGCATGGCGCATTTCCTCAGACTCACGGTGATCTGAAGGGGCGTCGCCGCGGCCTTGTACAGCCTGCGCGCGCCTCGGGTTCTCCCTTCAGCTAAGCGCAGATTTGCCGGCAGACCGTTGTGCATCGACCACCGGTCATGAAAAGGCCGCCTCGATGGGCGGCCATGGAACCGTTCGCTAGAGCCTTGGCCCTATTAAAATGCCGGTGTAGCGCCAGACAAAAACCGCAAAAGCGCTACACCACAGCAGCGCCGACAACGCCAACCCGTAACCGGAAAAAGGCACCAGCCACACCCGACACGCCCCCGCCAGCAACAACAGGACAAACCCCGCAACGATCGCCCTGGACGGCTGTAACATTCGCCCGGTATGCCCCAGGCTGACCCGTGCAATCATCGCCAGAATCAACCCGCCGATACCGCCGACGGCCAGCGAATGGGTGGCCAGGCTTTGCTGCGGCATCCAGCCCAGGTGCCACAGCGCCATGGCCAGCGTCGCTACCGCGAGCCAGGCGTAAGCCAGGTACAGCGACCACAGCAACGGCACGCGCCACAGGTCGCGGTCATGCCAGCGCCACAATCGCAGCAGATGCAAACCACTGATCAACGCAAACAACAGCGCCAGCCACACGCGCGGGACGTCATTCAATCCGGCGGCAAAGGACACCGCCGCCAACATGACGCTGATCAGCAACACCTTGCCCGGCAACGGATGGGCCGCAGGCGTTGCGGGCCGGTTCAGGCCGCGCTGGACAAAGAAGGGAATCACCCGCCCGCCGATCACGCTCATCAGCGCGCCCACCAGCCACAAGGCAGCCAGCACGCCATGGCGTTGCAGATTGGCGTCATCAACGGCGACCCCCAACAACGTCAACGCCTGACATCCGGCCAGCAACGACACCATCAACAGAATCGGATAATTCTCGCGCTTGCCCGCGGCCAGCAGATCGCGCCCCAACACCCACACCAACAGCGGCAGAAACGGAACTTGCAAGGCCAGCAGCAAGGGCGCCGGCATCGGCAACCACCAGGCCAGCCGCGCCAGCAGCCACACCAGCACCAGGCCGATCAGCGGCCAGCCCTTGAGCCCTGGCCGGCCGGTCCAGTTGGGCACCGCGGTCAGGAGGAACCCGGCAATGATGGCCGAGGCAAATCCGAAAGGCATTTCATGTCGATGCCAGGCGAGCATGCCGCCCAGCGGTTGCGCACCGGGCAAGCGGCCGTACAACCACAAGGCCCAGATCGCCACGGCGATGGCGGCGAAACCGGCCCCGACCAGAAAGAACGGTCGAAAGCCCAGACTGAAAGCCGGTGCAACGGCAAGCCGGCGCATCAAGCCACCACCAGGGCCGGGACTTCGCTCGACAGATGAAGAACGTTCTGAGGGTTGCTGAAGAAGTTGAACATTTTGCGTACTCCTGAAGGCGTTCAGTTGTACGTTTATCTGTACAAGTTCCGTGCCAGCTCTTTACCCCTTCAGATCCAGGCACTTGCGCTCATACAAGTCATAAAGACTCGATACATAAATAGTCTGTTTGACTCCATACAAGTCATTTCGACTATATCTTCGCAACCCCGCGGCAATTTTCTCGATCTACGGTACGGCCGAACGACCAGAGGCTGACTACGCTGAAAGTCCAGGACATGCGCAACCTGCAGAGGAGTTGGCACCATGCAACGCGTACAAAAACTCACGCCCTGCCTGTGGTTCGACGATCAGGCCGAAGAGGCAGCGAAATTCTATTGTTCGATCTTCGACCATTCGAAAATCACGGCCATCACCCATTACGGCCACGCCGGTTTCGAGTTCCACGGCCGGCCGGAAGGTTCGGTCATGACCGTCAGCTTCGAACTCGACGGGCAGAGTTTCACCGGTCTCAACGGCGGGCCGTTATTCAAGTTCAGTGAGGCGGTGTCGTTTCAGGTCAATTGCCTGACCCAGGAAGAAGTCGACCATTACTGGGGCAACCTGTCGGCCGGTGGCGTGCCCGAGGCCCAGCAATGCGGCTGGCTCAAGGACAAGTTCGGGCTGTCGTGGCAGATCGTCCCCGTGGCGATGATGGAGATGATCAAAGACCCCGACACGAAAAAATCCCAACGGGCCATGCAGGCGATGATGCAGATGAAAAAACTCGATATTGCGACGTTGCAGCGCGCCTTTGACGGCGAGAGCTAATACACTCGGGCGCTGACCTGCCGAGGAGTGAGCATGAAGCACGCCGTTGCCAAGAACGCCGACAAGGCCCCGCGCTTCTGGCGCGATGATGCCCTGCCCTTCATCGAAGCCCGCTCCATCGCCGACGGGCGCGAAGTCTGCTACACCCGGCACGCCCATGAGCACTTTTCCATCGGGGCGATCACCGCCGGGCGCAGCAACTATCTCCATGAGCAGTCGGCGTTCGAGGTCAGCGTGGGCACGGTGGTGCTGATGAACCCCGGCGACGTCCACGCCTGCAACCCGATCGAAGACCAACCCTGGTCGTACCTGATGCTGTACGTCGATACGCCATGGCTGACCGATTTGCAGCATCAGCTCGGGTTCAGCGATGACGCGGTGTTTCGCCGTTTCTCGGTGACCCATACGCGGGACGCCAGCCTGTTTACCGGCCTCGCGAGCTTGTATCAAGTGTTGGTCGATCCGCGGCAGGATGTCCTGTGCAAGCACAGCGCGGCCGTGGAGTTTTTCACTGATGTGCAGCAGCGATTGAACCCGATCGACCCACCGCTGCGTGAACCCAATTTCAAGCTGGAGCGTGCTGCCGATTACATCCGCGACCACTGCACGCAAACCCTCAAGCTCGAAGACATCTGCGAGGCGGCGCAACTGTCACCGTCCTACCTGATCCGCGCCTTCAAACAGCATTACGGCATGACGCCCCACGCGTTCCTGGTGAACCGGCGCATCCAGTTCGCCCAGGACCAATTGCGCAGCGGCAAGCTGATTGCAGACGTGGCACTGGAAGCGGGGTTCGCCGATCAGGCGCATTTTCAACGGGCGTTTAAACAGCATCTGGCGGCGACGCCGGGGCAGTATCGGGGGTGAGCCTGAGGCAGTATCTGTGGCCTGACTGAAACTGTGGCGAGGGGGCTTGTCGGAATGCCGCACCACCCCGTTCGGCGGCGAAGCCGTCGCAAAACCTGCATGCAGCATATGTTTGAAGAAACGGTGGGGGCCACTTCGCAGCCCAACGGGGGCAAGCCCTAATGCCTGTCAGTTAAACCCCGGACATTGTGGGAGCGAGCTTGCTCGCGATAGCGGACCGTCAGGCACCCCTTGTGTGACTGTCTAACCGTCATCGCGAGCAAGCTCGCTCCCACAAGGTTTGCGGTGTTCAAACGCTTAACTGACTGGCATTAGGGCAAGCCCCCTCACCACAAAATGCTCCCTCGCCACAGAATCTGTAGTGAATGCCGTTACGGCAACAACAGATACACCGCACTCGCCACCAGCAACAACGCCATCGCCCGATTGAACAGGCGCATGCCGGCCGGGTTATTCAGAAAACCGCGCAAAAACGTCCCGGCATAAGCCCAGCAACCGACCGACACATAGCAGATCACCAGATAAATCGCGGCGAACTGCCAGACTAGGCGCGCCTCGCCATCAGCGACAAACGCGCCCATGCCGGCGACACAGGCCAGCCAGGCCTTCGGGTTGAGCCATTGCATGATGGCGCCATACAGCATCGACGGGGCCTGCGCCGCTTCCCTGGCTTGCACGTGCCCATTGTCAGCCGCCAGCTTGAAGGCCATGTACAACAGAAACGCCACGCCCGCCCATTGCACCCCCTGGGTCAGCGCCGGCCAACGTTGCAACAACTCATGCAGGCCCAACCCCATCAGCACCAGCAGCAAGACAAACCCCAGCGTGGCCCCGGCCACGTGGCGCTGGCTGGCCCTGAAGCCAAACCGCGCCCCGGAGCTCAGCGCCACAATGTTGACCGGCCCCGGCGTGATCGAGGCGACCAGCGCAAACGCCGCCATGGACATCATCAGACTCATTGCACACCTTCTTCCATCGAGTTGAACAAGGCCCTCAAGGTAAAGAGCCGAGCGGCTCGCGTATTGAAGAAAACTGCCCTGCAGCGCTATGAGTAATAGCCAACGACGTTTTTAACCTTGCCCAAGGCAACGCGCAGCGAGTCCATGTCCACGGAGCCCAACGCCAGGCGTATCGCGTGCGGCACATGGGCCGAAATCGCAAAGGGCTCGGCCGGCGACACCGACACCTGCTCGCGCATCAGCGCCATCGCGATCTGGTCGGCCCGGGCGTCATCCGCCAACGGCAGCCAGATGAAGTAGGAATTCGGGTGACCGATGGTTCTGAGTCCCGCCAACACCTCGCGGGCCAGGGCTTGCCTGGCCTGGGCGTCCGCGCGTTTTTGTGATTCCAGTTGGCGCACAGTGCCGTCGTCGAGCCAGGCCGTGACGATGGCAGTCATCACGCCGGGGGTATTCCAGGTGGTCGCCATGATGGTGCGCTCGAAGGCGGCGACCCAATGCGCGGGTGCGGCGATGAAGCCAACACGCAGCCCGGTGGCGACATTCTTCGACAGGCCGGACACGTACACCGTCCGCTCAGGCGCCATCTCGGCCAGCGGTGGCGGTACGTTTTCGGCCAGGAATGCGTAGGCCGCATCCTCGATGATCGTTAAGTCATGCCGACGCGCGATCGCTACCAGTTGCTCGCGCTGAACGGTGTCCATCACCCAGCCCAAGGGGTTGTGCAAGGTCGGCATCGAGTACACGGCTCGCACCGATCGGCTGCGGCAGAGTTTTTCCAGGGCGGACAGATCAGGCCCGGTATCCGTGAGCGGAATGGGCAAGACTTCCAGATGCAGGGTTTCGGCCAGCGTCTTGAAACCGGGATAGGTCAGCGCATCGGCGGCGATCACATCGCCGGGCTTGAGCAGCGTCATCATCGCTACCGCCAGGCCATGCTGGGCGCCGCTGACGATCAACACCTGCCCGGCCGGCACGCTCAGCCCGCGTTCAAGCAGATGACGCGCGACCGAAGCCCGCTCATGCAGGCGCCCCGCGTGAGGCTGATAGCGCAGGAGGGATTCCAGGTCACCGGACAACGCCAGTTGACGCAAGGCAGTGCGCAGCAGGTCGGCCTGACCGGGCAATGACGGATAATTGAAATTCAGGTCGATCATCCCTGCAGCCACCACGTGCTGCGAGATGCCCTGCCCCGGCGGCAGCGAGGTTTCCCTGACAAAGGTCCCGCGACCGGTTTCGCCGCTGACCAGCCCCATGCCTTCCAGCTCGGCATACACCCGGCTGGCGGTGACCAGTGCCAAACCGTGCTCGGTGGCCAGTTGCCGGTGAGTCGGCAGGCGCGTGCCGGGCGGCAAATGCCCGGAACGGATGTCGGCGGCAAAGGCATCCACCAGGGTTTTGTAGCGGGATCGAGGCATGTCGAGATGTATCCATGACAATTTTTTGATTGTATCGATAGTCGCTCATACGATGAGTTTCGTGCAATCAGACAATGAGCGTGAGCCAAATGGAACGGACCTCGAACCTGCAACACCAGACGCTGGAAAACAGCACCGGCGGCTGGATCAACGGCCTGATCGGCGTGGTGATTTTCAGCGGCTCGCTGCCGGCGACACGGGTGGCGGTGCTGGAGTTTGATCCGCTGTTCCTGACGGTCGCGCGCGCGACCATCGCGGCGATCCTGGCGCTGTGCCTGCTGGGGTTATTCAAGGAAAAACGTCCGGCGCGCCAGCAACTGATACCGCTGCTCATCGTTGCCATGGGCGTGGTCATCGGTTTCCCACTGCTGACAGCGCTGGCACTGCAATACGTGACGTCCGCGCACTCCATCGTCTTCGTCGGCCTGCTGCCCCTGGCGACGGCGGTGTTCGGCGTCCTGCGCGGCGGCGAGCGGCCACGGGCGGCGTTCTGGATTTTCTCGGTGCTGGGCAGTTTGCTGGTGGTCGGGTTTGCCCTGTCCCAAGGGCTGACCGCCTCCCCGCAAGGCGACATTCTGATGCTGCTGGCCATCCTCGCCTGCGGCCTGGGTTATGCCGAAGGCGCGAAACTGTCGCGCACGCTGGGAGGCTGGCAGGTGATTTGCTGGGCGCTGGTGCTGTCGCTGCCGGTCGTGGCGGCGCTCAGCTGGATGCGCATGCCGGCTTCGTTCACCGGCATCAGCACGCCGGCCTGGTTCAGCCTGGCTTACGTCTCGCTGTTCAGCATGCTGATCGGTTTCGTGTTCTGGTACCGCGGCCTGGCCCAAGGGGGCATCGCCGCCGTTGGGCAATTGCAGCTGCTTCAGCCGTTTTTCGGGCTTTCCCTGGCCGCCACCCTGCTGCATGAACAGGTCAGCCTCGGCATGCTGGGTGTCACCGTCGCCGTGATCCTCTGCGTCGCCGGGGCAAAAAAGTTCGCCAGATAGCCCGGTGTACGGTGGTTTACGCCCATGGCTGTACGGGTCTGACCGCCGCTGAACCGTGATCGTGTTGACCTGCCCGCATTGCAGTTTCGCCAAGCGCGAAGCCATGCCCACAGATGCCTGTCAGTTTTTCCATGAATGTGGCAATTGCAGGACTCTGCTACGCCCAAATCCCGGTGACTGCTGTGTGTGCTGCTCGTTTGACTCGATGAAGTGCCCACCGGTCCAGGAGCAGCGCGGATGCTGTGGCATCGGGACGGATGCTCCCCCACACGTGGGGAAGCCCATTTTTTGGGGGGAGATTTAGGGTCGGCTTTCGTCTGGAGGAAGTAGCCTGGAACGCAGCGCTAAAGGCCCAAGGCTTGCGGCCAAGCCGTCTTTCACTCAAATGGCCTGATTATTGCCTTATTGTTCATACGAGCTCCCAATTTACCAGGCATCCATGTAAAAACAGCGGTTATGGGAGGTGTGTCATGTGGAATCAGCCTCTGATGCTTGTGGTGATCTACCTTACTATCACTCTCAGCATCGGCTGGTTGTGGTCCATTGCTATCCTGTATTGGCTTTGACCCAGGGGAAAAGTGAATCACTACCTGATTTTATCAACACAAATGACCGGCAGCTTCACGCCCTGAGGAAGTCAGTCAACCAAAATCGAGGTTCTTGAGGGGCCGTGATGTCGGCGCCATTGGCGACAATGCGAAACCTGGGGATCATGGAATTTTTCCAAAAAAAAAACCCGCACAAGGCGGGTATGAAAGTAAGGAGCTTGAGTTATCAAGCGACAGGAGTGTAGACCATCAATCCCATAGCGCGACCTGTTCCTGTGCTGCAGCGGCTTCGGTGCTGCTGATGGCTCGTCGTGGCTGAGGGATTTGTTGTTTTTGTGGTCGATTACTTTCCGGTCCGAAATTCGCTGTCGATTTTCCGGTGGAGGCCACCCGTGACGCGATCTATGCTGCGCCCATGAACCTACAAAAAACGCTGCTTCCGCCCCGGGCCGAAATGCTTCGCGCCATGCTCGAACGAGACACCTCCTACGAGGGGGTGTTCTTCACGGCGGTCAAGACCACAGGGATTTTCTGCCGCCCCGGTTGCACCGCCCGCAGCCCGAAACCTGCGAACGTCGAGTTCTTTGCCAGCGCCGAACAGTGCCTGGCGGCGGGCTACCGCGCCTGCCTGCGCTGCAAGCCGATGGACACCGCCGCCAGCGCGCCGGACTGGGTGCAGACACTGTTCAAATCGGTAGACGCCGACCCTGAGCAGCGCTGGACCGACGCCCAGCTACTGGCCGCAGGCATCGAACCGCTGAAACTGCGCCGCTGGTTCAAGCAGCACTTCGGCATGACCTTCCACGCGTGGCTGCGCGCCCGGCGCTTGGGCATGGCATTGGGCGGGATCAAACAGGGCGACTCCATCGATGACGTCGCCTTCGATTCCGGCTACGAGTCCCTGAGCGGTTTTCGCGATGCCTTCCAGAAATCGTTTCACATCACCCCGGGCCGCGCGGCCAACAGCGAACCGCTGCTGTTCACGCGCCTGACCACGCCGCTGGGGCCGATGATCGCCATGGCCGAACGGCGTGGGCTGGTGCTGCTGGAGTTTCTCGATCAGGCATCGCTGAACCCGGCGGTCGAAGCGCTGCAAAACCGTTTTGGTTATGCCGTGGCGCCGGGGCACAACGCGCATTTGCAGCAGATCGAAGCGCAATTGTCCGCGTATTTCGCCGGCACACTCACTGAGTTCAGCGTTGCCCTGCACATGCCCGGTAGTGAGTTCTCCCGCCGGGTCTGGGCCGAACTGGCGAACATCCCTTACGGCCGGACCACCACCTACGGCGCCATTGCAGCGAGGCTGGGCAAACCCGGTGCCAGCCGGGCGGTGGGCCTGGCCAACGGGCATAACCGCTTATCGATTGTCGTGCCGTGCCACCGCGTGATCGGCGCCGACGGCTCGTTGACCGGCTACGCTGGAGGCCAGCCGCGCAAGGCGTTTTTGCTCAGGCTGGAGAACGCGGCGGTGCAGCTCACGGAGCAGCTGACGTTCTGATCCCCCACGTCTTTTTCAAAAGGAAGGAAGCTCGATGGACAGGCTCGACAATCAACTGCACCAACTGCATCACGAGGATTTGCTGATCCTCACCAACGTCGCCGATGCCGCCGGGGCGCGGCTGGTGGAGCAACTGGGCAACAAGGCCGTGGCTACCAGCAGCGCGGCGGTGGCCTGGGTGCATGGCTATCCGGACGGCAACACCCTGCCCCTTGAGCGCCTGGTCTCGACGGTCGAATCGATTGCCCGGGTCATTTCGGTGCCACTGACTGTGGACATCGAAGCCGGTTATTCCGATGACCTGGAACGGGTGGCGCAGGTGGTTGACGCCGTGATCGCCGCCGGCGCTGTCGGGATCAATATCGAAGACGGTTCCTCACCGCCGGAGTTGCTGGTACGCAAGATTGAGATCGCGCGCCAGGTGGCCGACCGACGCAATGTGAACCTGTTTATCAATGCGCGCACCGATGTCTACCTGCGGGGTCTGGTGCCTGCCGAAGATCGCGTCGCCGAAACCCTCAGGCGCGCCGCGCTGTATCAGGCGGCCGGGGCCAATGGCCTGTTTGCCGCCGGCGTTACTGCGGAGTACGAGATCAAGGCACTGTGCCAGGGTACCTCGCTGCCGCTGAATGTGCTGGGGTTCCCGGGCCTGCCGTCCCCCGAAGTGCTCGAGGCACTGGGCGTACGCCGCCTGACCGCAGGTTCGGGCATCGCCGAGTTCCTCTACGGCGCCATGGCCGGCATCGCCAAAAGTTTTCTGCAAACCGGCCGGTTCGATAGCCACGACCTGAAGGCGTTGACCTATGGCGAAGTGAACGCCCTGTTGAAACCGTCCGGGAAAGCCTGAGCCCATGTCTGACGGCTATCTGGCGGCCAGTGAGTTCCTGGCCGCCATCGATGACGACTGGCGCCGCCACATCGACGCCATCGGCCCGTGCCTGCACCAGCCGCATGCGGCGCGTGATCCCTATGAGTCGCTGGTGCGGGCGATTGCCTATCAGCAACTGCATGCCAAGGCCGGCGATGCGATTGTCGGCCGGCTGCTGGCGTTGTTCGGTTCGGGTTCGTTTCCCCGGCCTGAACAGATCGTCGCCACAGATTTCGACCAACTGCGCAGTTGCGGCTTTTCCGCGAGCAAGATCGCGACCATCCAGGGCATCGCCCAGGCGTCGCTGGACGGCGTAGTGCCGGATTACGCCACGGCACTGGCCATGGACGATGAAGCGCTGATCGAACGCCTGACCACTCTGCGCGGTGTGGGCCGCTGGACCGTGGAGATGCTGCTGATCTACAGCCTGGAACGCCCGGATATCCTGCCGGCCGACGACTTTGGCGTGCGTGAGGGTTATCGACGGCTCAAGGGCCTGGAGGTGCAGCCGACGCGCAAGCAGATGATCGAGATCGGGTTGGGGTGGAGCCCTTACCGGACAGTGGCTGCGTGGTATTTGTGGCGGCTGCCCGGGCGGTAGACCGCGTTATCGTTCATCGCGAGCAAGCTCGCTCCCACATGGACTTCTGTGTACATAAAATTTTTGGCAGACACAAAACCTGTGGGAGCGAGCTTGCTCGCGATGACGTCAATAGTGACACCACATCATCCAAAACCAGTCACAACCCCGACTTCAACCGACTGAACGCCCTGATCAACGCCCGGTTGAACACCTTGCCGTTGTCATTCTTGCTGTACAGCGAAGCCCTGACCGCGGCCGGCGGATACGTCCCCGGATCGTTGCGGATCGCCGGGTCGATCAAGCCGTCCGCCGCCGTGATCGCATTGGCGTAATGGATGCTGTCGGTGATCGGAGCTATCACCTCCGGGGTCATCAGGTAGTCCATCAATGCCAGGCCGGCCTTCGGATGCGGCGCGTCCTTGGGAATGACCATGGCATCGAACCAGATCAACGTGCCCTCCTGCGGAATCCGGTACTTCAGCGAATACGGCTTGCCCGCCGCCTCGGCCTGGCCCGCCGCGATGGCCACGTTGCCGTTCCACGACATCGCCACGCAGGTGTTGCCGTTGGCCAGGTCGCTGATGTTCAGGTCGTTGTCGAAGTAGCGAATGTAGGGCCGAATCTTCGCCAGCTGCTGTTCGGCGAGCTTCAGGTCATCGAGGTTCTGGCGATTGATGTCCAGGCCCATGTACTTCATGACCGCCGCAAACACTTCGTTGGGATCGTTGAGCAGGCTGACCCCGCAATCGGCGAATTTCGAGACCACGGCCGGGTCGAACAGCATCGCCCAACTGTCGGTCGGCGCGTCGGGCAGGCGCTGTTTCACGGCCTGTTCCTGATAACCCACGCCCGTGGTGCCCCAGGCGTAGATCCCGGCATAGCGGTTGCCCGGATCGAACACCGCCATGTGCTGGCGGAATTCCTCGCCGACGCCGGCGAAATGCGGCAGTTGCTGCTTGTCGACCGTCTGCACCGCGCCACTCTCGATGGCCCGGGACAGATGCTGCCCCGCCGTCAGCACCAGATCATAGCCACTGCGGCCAGTGAGCAGCCTGGTCTCGACGGTTTCCAGGGAATCGAAGTGGTCGGCCACCACATGGATGCCGGTTTTTTCCTCGAAATTCTTCAAGGTGTCCGGGGCCAGGTATTCACCCCAGATGTACAGGTTGACCACCGGCTTGGCGGTGTCGGCGGCCTGCACACACAAGGGTGCAAGCACCAGCAGTATTGCTTGAGTCAGTTTGTGCAGGCCCATGATCACACGCCTTTCTTGTTGGAGTGGGTGGCGGCGTACTGCGGCATGGTGATGCACGCGACGTTGCCGCCACCGAGGAGGATCTCCCGAGAGTTTTCGATGCCGACGATGCTGTGTTTCGGGAACAGCTCGGCCAGGGTCGCCAACGCCACCTTGTCGTTGCGATCACCGAACAGCGGCACCACGATCGAACTGTTACCGGCGTAGTAGTTGATGTACGACGCGCAGATTTTCGTCCCGGCCTGACGGGAGTGGGTGCTGTCCTGCTGGTCCAGGCCTTCGGCTTCTTCGGCGGTCCACTCCAGCACATCCGGCTGCGGCAGCTTGTGCACGATCAACTCGCGACCGCGACTGTCGCGGGTGCTGCGCAGAATGTCGTAGGCCTCCTGATAGATTTCCCACTGTGGGTCGTCGCGGTTGTCGGTCCATTGCAGCACCACTTCACCGGGGCGCACGAAACACGCGAGGTCGTCGACATGGCCGTCGGTTTCGTCGAACTTGCAGCCCCGGGGCAGCCAGATCACTTGCTCGGCGCCGAGGTAATCGGTCAGGCGGCGGGTGACTTCGTCCTTGCCCAGATGCTGGTTGCGGTTGCGGTTGAGCAGGCATTGCTCGGTAGTGAGGATGCTGCCCTGGCCGTCGCTCTGGATGCCACCCAGTTCGGCAATCAGCGGCGCGCGGTAGCGGTCGAAGCGTTCGATTTCGAGGATCTTGCTGGCGATCTGGTCATCCTTGTCCCACGGGTAGTACAGGCCGCCGTCGAGCCCGCCATAGGCGTTGAACTCGAAGTCGACGCCGCGCACTTCGCCACTCTGATCGTTGACCACAAAGCACGGGCCGCTGTCGCGCAACCAGGTGTCGTTGCAGGTCATTTCCACCACACGCACCTGCGGTGGCAACTGCCGGCGCGCGGTGGCGAACTGGGCCGCCGAGGCGCATACGGTGACTGGCTCGCTCATGGAAATGGCAGTAACGATCTGCACCCAGACTTTCTGCGCAGGCTTGGCACCGTTGCGCCAGACGTCGGTGCGCTCCGGCCAGCCGAGCCAGCAACCGGACTTGGCTTCGAATTCGCCGGGCAAACGGAAACCGTCCTGTTTGGGAGTGGTGTCGAGCAAACGGGCCATGGTCAAACCTCTTCAGCAGGGATTGGAATGACCACAGGCTAAGGGCGTTGGTGACTGGATCGCCAACGATGATTATTTCGGAACACTTGAATTCAACTCATCAATCGAGCAACTGATCGTTGAACCACTCCAGCATCTGCGCCACCGCCGGACGTTCCAGCCGCACCCGCTCGCACACCAGCGCGTATTGGCCCAGGGCGGTCATGCTCGACGTAAACGGGCGGACCAGCCGACCAGTGAGCAAATCCTCCTGGGCCGTCAAGTTGTCGCCCATGGCCACGCCCTGCCCTTGCGCCGCGGCCTCCAGCGCAAGCCCCGCATGGGCGAAATACAACTGGCGGTCCGGGCGTTGGTCGCCGGCATGGCTGGTGAGCCACGCGGTCCAGGTCTTGCCGTCCTGGTCGTCGTGTAGCAGGCAATGGCGTGACAGGTCCTTCGGGATTTT
Source organism: Pseudomonas sp. P4_C4 (assembly GCF_056402055.1). Lineage (NCBI taxonomy): Bacteria > Pseudomonadati > Pseudomonadota > Gammaproteobacteria > Pseudomonadales > Pseudomonadaceae > Pseudomonas > Pseudomonas sp. P4_C4. Next base: position 45,363 of record NZ_JBFUID010000033.1, read on the forward strand.
CAGCGTGCCCTGGTTGAACAGGCCGGGACTGCACACCGGAAAGAACTGCAGCGCCGGCAGCGGCCGGACGAAATATGCAGTGCTGTCCACCGGGCCGGTGCCGTAGGTGATCGCCAGGTCGATGTCTTCCCCGGGCGCCGTGGCGTCGATCGGTTGTTCGTACAGATGCAAGGTGATGTGCGGGTAACGCGCGTAGAAATCCGTGAGACGACTCATCAGCCACTTTTGCGCCAACTCGGCGGTGACCGCCAGACGCAACACCGCCAGGGATGAGGGATCACGCAGCTCGTCGCAGGCATCGCCAATCAACTCGAAGGCCTGCTGCAAGCTCTGCATCAGGCGTCCGGCGGCCAGGGTCGGGCGAATCTGCCGGCCCTCGCGCACGAACAGCGATACACCGAGCTGCTCTTCGAGCTGACGAATCTGGTGGCTGACCGCGCTGTCGGTGACACACAACTCGGCCGCCGCCCGGCCGAAATGGGCATGGCGGGCGGCGCATTCGAAGGTTCGCAGGGCTGCCAGGGAAGGTAATCGTCGCATCAGGTCATGTCCCGGTTTCGAGGGGGACATGCTGACTTGGCCTTTGGTGGGCGTCCAGTGGGGACCGCGTTATCGTTCATCGCAGACAAGCCTGCTCCCACAGGTTAGGGCTGTGTTCACCACGTGACTCTGTAGGAGCTGGCTTGCCAGCGAAGGGGCCTGACGGTCTAGGCTGTTCCGGGTACGTTCAAGACAACCGGAGGCTCTCATGCAACTCGAAGGTTCCTGCCATTGCGGCGTGGTGTCGTTCAGTCTGACCAGCACCCACCCCTACCCTTACCAGCGTTGCTACTGCTCGATCTGCCGCAAGACCCAGGGCGGTGGCGGTTATGCGATCAACCTCGGGGGCGATGCCGCCAGCCTCAAGGTTCGCGGGCGCAAGCACATCGCGATCTACCATGCACGGATCAAGGAAGAAGGCGACAAACGCGCCCACAGCAGCACCGCCGAGCGGCATTTCTGCTCGGTTTGCGGCTCGGGTCTGTGGTTGTTCAGTCCGCAGTGGCCGGAGTTGATCCATCCGTTCGCCTCGGCCATCGACACCCCGCTGCCGGTACCGCCGGAGCACACGCATCTGATGCTGGGTTCAAAGGCACCTTGGGTGGAGGCCGAGGTGCAACCTGGCGACAAACAGTTCGACGTCTACCCCGAAGAATCCATCGCCCGGTGGCATGAACGCCTCGGACTGGTCCGCTGAGATTCATTATCTATTTATTTCGGAACACAGTTCCCCTTGCACTTTTCGTTCAAATAACCCTCAGAAGCACTTCGACTGCTGATCGAATTGATGCAAAGGGATCTCCTTGGCTGTCGGGCTTGCGGCAGCCACGAGATGAAGTGGGTGAATCGCGGCCTTAATCTGACGCGAAACAGGTCGAGAAACGTTCTGGTTTACGCCCATATGCCAGGTATTCGCCGACATTGCGATTCACGCATGCATTGTGGGCTGCGAAAGAAACGCCGTGCTGGTAGGCGTCCCTGACCAGCGTCATATGGGTGTTGGGCAAGCTGGCGAAAGCATTGAGGGCTCCCGCTCTCGGTGTTTGATCGTCGTACTGCGCCTGCACCATCACGATGCTGTGAACCTGCGCCAGCTTTGCCAGGGGCACACCGGCATATTGTTTCCCGCTCCAGCCAGCGCAGTGCCTCGTATAAAACAAGCTGCCGCCGACCGGATACTGGCTGGCGTACTGATTTTCTTTTTCGGTCCAGAATATGTCGTCCGAGGATGCCGTGTCGTTGCACAAGACGGTGCTGCGTACAGAGTCAGCCGGGGTCATTTTCAATGGACCGGGCACTAAGCCATTCCATGGGGCAGGCTGACGGACGACGGCCAGCAGCCTCGCAAACGCTTGCCTCGCGCCTTGATCAACCTCTGTGTCGGGGCTGAACCGATGGGTTTGCGCTCTCGCTAGCAGCACAGTGTCATCCAGGTCGGGCGAGTCATGTAGCCAGTCGCTGAGTGCCCGTGCAGCCATCAAGTGATGGGCAGAGCTGTAAAAATCGTTGTCAGAGCGCAGGGCCACTCGAACATGGGGCAACAGGCGCAGAAAAATCTCACGTATGGCCATCGGATCATTGCCCATCTGGTAAGTCTGCGGGTTGCTGGCGGCTAACTGTGCAACGAAGTCGGCAAAGATTCGCTCCTTCTCCGGCGCCACACTCAAACTGGCGTTCTGGAATGTTGATGTCCAGTCCACGTTCGAGTCCAGAACCATGCGACCGACGCGCTTCGGAAACAGGCCTGCGTACCAGGCGCCCAACCATGTGCCGTAAGAGTTGCCAAAATAGTTGAGCTTGTTTTCGTTGAGTAGAACGCGGACGAGCTCCATGTCTCGCGCCGTTTGATCGGTATTGATGAAAGGCGCCAACCGTTGGCTGGCACAACCCCGGGCCAGTACGCCAGCGTTATGTTCAATAGCCACGAGGTTGGCAGGGCTACGGTCTTCAGTAATGTCGTTTTGCGCGACAATCATTTCATCGGATTGGCATACCAGTTGTGAGTCGTCCGTACTGCCCTGTCCTCGTGGCGTGATGCCAATTACGTCATAAGCATCGGTCAGATGCCGATAAGGACCACCTTCGAGCCCATCACTGTAACCCTTCCATATTGAAGCCAGTAATACAGTGAACGTGCTGTTACCGCTCGAACCCGGCCCCCCGGGATTGGTAAATATAGCGCCCTCTCGCAGGTGTGGCTGCCTGGCTGCAACGCGAGTGATATCCAGACTGAGGGTGCCAACCCTCGGATTCAAGTGATCCAGTGGCACGGTGACGATGCCACACTGAGTCCTGGCGAATACTTCGGGATCCAGTACATCACCTGGAATTCCTTCACACGCCGGCAACCACTTGATGCCCGATTCAGGATGCGGTTTCGTCGCGCATCCGCCGATTGCCAATAAGCTGGCCACACAAACGCTGCGCCACATGGCCCGTTGCGTTTTCAGTTTGCAGATCACCATTTTCGACTTCCAGAGACTGTCCTTTGAGGCTCCGGATTGTTGCAACAGCGCGTGGGCCGGGATGTAGGAAGCGTACGGTTTTTCACTCGACATTTCCGACGCTAAAGCGAGTCGACGAGGCAGGTCTTCGAGCCAGGCAGCAAAAACCGGCCACTTGGGCCGGTTTTCGCTGCTGTTTCATACGCCTGAAACCGTGACAAAGCCAACCGATTGCCAGCGCGGCAGCGCTTGCGAGGATCACGCGGCCGTCGGGATACCACTATGAAAACGAAACTCCACGTCCGGCGATTCGATCAGTTCCTGCTCGGCGGTGCGGACCTTGTCGATCACCTGCGCAATGTCCTTGGCGTCGCCGTACTGACAAGCCAGTTTCAGGTAACCCTGGAAGTGCCGGGCCTCGCTCTTGAGCAGACCGAAATAGAACTTGCCCAGTTCTTCGTCCAGATGCGGCACCAGCGCTTCGAAACGCTCGCAACTGCGGGCCTCGATGAACGCCCCCACCACCAGGGTGTCCACCAGCTTCACCGGCTCGTGACTGCGTACCACTTTGCGCRGCCCCGACGCATAGCGCCCGGCGGACAGCTGGCGCAGTTCGATCTTGCGGCGTTTCATCAGGCGCATGACCTGTTCGTGGTGCACCAGCTCTTCCCGGGCCAGGCGCGACATCATGTTGATCAGATCGACGTGGGAGTGATACTTGGCGATCAGGCTCAACGCGGTGCTGGCCGCCTTGAATTCGCAGTTCTTGTGGTCGATCAGCAGGGTTTCCTGATCGGCCAGCGCGGCCTGGATCCAGCCGTCGGGGGTGCGGCAGCCAAGGAACTCGTGAATTTCGGGAAGGATCATGGGGCTCACGGACAAATAGGTTCAAACGAAGGGCGCCGATTATACCGGCCTGCCCGCAGACCACCAGTCTGCCAACCGTTGATATGCATCAAGTCGCCGAATCGCAGACAGCAACTATAGTTGTGCAACGCCGTGCTTTTTCATTTTCAGGAGATCGTGCTCATGCAAGCCGTACGCAGCATTCTGGTGGTCATCGACCCCGAACACTCCGAAAGCCTGGCGCTCAAACGGGCGAAGTTGATCGCCGGTGTCACCCAGGCGCAGTTGCATCTGCTGGTGTGCGACCCCAAGCATGATCACAGTGGCATGTTGGGTGTGCTCAAGGCCGCTTTACTGGAAGACGGTTACAACATCACCACTGAGCAGGCCTGGAACCAGAGCCTGCATCAAACCATCATCGATGTGCAGCAAGCCGAAGGCTGCGGCCTTGTGGTGAAGCAACACTTTCCCGACAGCGCGCTGAAAAAGGCCCTGCTGACACCCGAGGACTGGAAATTGCTGCGCCAATGCCCTTCCCCGGTACTGCTGGTGAAAACCGCTGGCTCATGGAAAGACAAAGTGATCCTGGCAGCCGTCGACGTCGGCAACAGCGACCTCGAACACCGCCACCTGCACGACACCATCATTGATCATGGCTATGACATCGCAACCCTGGCCAAGGCTCACTTGCACGTGATCAGCGCCCACCCGTCGCCGATGCTGTCGTCGGCCGACCCGACGTTTCAACTCAGCGAAACCATCCAGGCGCGCTACCGCGAGCAATGCAAGTCGTTCCAGGCGGAATTCGACATCGACGATGAGCATCTGCACATCGAGGAAGGCCCGGCGGATGTGTTGATTCCGTTCATGGTGCACAAGCTGCAGGCGGCGGTGACGGTGATCGGTACCGTGGCCCGTAGCGGATTGTCCGGGACCTTGATCGGTAATACGGCGGAAGTGGTGCTCGATGCGGTGGAGAGCGATGTGCTGGTGCTCAAGCCGATGGAAGTGGCGGATCATCTTGAGGAGATTGCCGACAAGCATTGAGGACAGATCAAAAGATCGCAGCCTGCGGCAGCTCCTACAGGGAAACACGACCAATGTAGGAGCTGCCGCAGGCTGCGATCTTTTCAGCCGCTAAAGGCATCTTTCAGGAACCCCGGCGCAATGTAGCGCTGGTAATGGGCCTCGGAGAGCAGGAAAAATTCCCGATCAATGGCATCGCGCAATTCCGGCAGGTTCCACTCGCGAAACTCCGGCAGCAATACCATCCCGTAGGCTTCCAGGTTGTTGATCACCCGCGCCCCCCGGGCGATCAACTGGTAGGCCCAGCAATATTCCGACTGATGGGGCACGAAGCGGATCTTGCGTTGCTCCAGCTGCATCCGCAGCAGCGCCGGATCGAAAATTTCCACCTTGGCGGCCATCACCTGGGACAGCAACTGCTCAAGGCGCAGCCATACCGCGCGCTTTTCTTCCTCGTTGTAACCGTTCCAGTGGATCACTTCGTGGTGGAAACGCTTGCAGCCACGGCACACCAGGTCACCGTAAACAGTGGAGCAGAGGCCGACGCAGGGAGTCTTGATGGTCTGATTGGGCATAGATAGGCAAAACGCGAAAAAGCAGAACAGGCCGGCATGTTAGCCCTTTGTCCGATATTCATCACCCCTCAAAGTTAAAGGGTTAGGGTCAACGGACCTCTGTTGGGCGCCACCACCAAAGTCCAATAAACACTGACTTACCTTTAATTTTTTTTTGCCGTAGAATCAGCCTGCCTTTTTAGGCGCCAATGTCCGTTAGAAGCTGTTTTCAAAGCGTCACGAGCACAGTCGTTCCTTCAGAGCGGTGTTGGCGAGGGGTTTTTCCAGCGGGGAAAAGCCCAACGCCAACCCTCATCAGCTCCCGTTCTGCAGGCGTAAAACTTTGAAAGCAGCTTCTGTAAGGAATTGTCGGTAATTCTGGCTAAGTGGCTCACAACGCCATGCTGCGCATGAGTACGGCAATTTCGGGATGAGCGTCCCGGACACCCATTTGGGACCACTGATGAGGGTAATAACTGTGCTTGAAGCCTACCGCAAACATATCGAAGAGCGCGCAGCACTGGGTATCGTTCCCCAGCCGCTAAACGCCGAACAAACTGCAGGCCTGGTCGAGCTGCTGAAAAATCCCCCGGCTGGCGAAGAAGCGTTCCTCGTTGACCTGATCACCAATCGCGTTCCGCCAGGCGTGGACGAAGCTGCCTATGTCAAGGCCGGCTTCCTGTCCGCCATCGCCAAAGGCGAAGCCAAATCCCCCCTGATCGACAAGAAGCGCGCTGTTGAACTGCTCGGCACCATGCAGGGCGGCTACAACATCGTGACCCTGGTAAACCTGCTGGACGACGCCGAACTGGCGCCAGTAGCTGCCAAAGAACTCAAGCACACCCTGCTGATGTTCGACGCCTTCCACGACGTCGCTGAAAAAGCCAAGAACGGTAACGTTCACGCCCAAGGCGTGCTGCAATCCTGGGCTGACGGCGAGTGGTTCGTGAAGCGCCCGACCCTGGCCGACAAGATCAGCCTGCGCGTGTTCAAGGTCACCGGCGAAACCAACACCGACGACCTGTCCCCTGCGCCTGATGCCTGGTCCCGTCCAGACATCCCGCTGCACGCCCTGGCCATGCTGAAAATGGCTCGCGACGGCATCGTGCCTGACGCACAAGGCGCCACCGGCCCGATGAAGCAGATCGAAGAAATGCGCAACGCCGGCTTCCCGATCGCCTACGTCGGTGACGTGGTCGGTACCGGTTCTTCGCGTAAATCGGCCACCAACTCGGTGCTGTGGTTCTTCGGCGACGACGTTCCTTACGTGCCGAACAAGCGTGCAGGCGGCTTCTGCTTCGGCAGCAAGATCGCTCCGATCTTCTACAACACCATGGAAGATGCCGGCGCACTGCCAATCGAATTCGACGTTTCCAACATGCACATGGGCGACGTGATCGACCTGTACCCGCATGCTGGCAAAGTCTGCAAGCACGGCACCGACGAAGTCCTGACCACCTTCGAAATGAAGACCCCGGTCCTGTTGGACGAAGTGCGTGCTGGCGGCCGTATTCCGCTGATCATCGGCCGTGGCCTGACCGAAAAGGCTCGCACCGAGCTGGGTCTGCCACCTTCGACCCTGTTCAAGAAGCCTGAAGCACCGGCTGAAAGCACCAAGGGTTTCACCCTGGCGCAGAAAATGGTCGGCAAGGCTTGCGGCGTGACCGGCGTTCGTCCGGGCACCTACTGCGAACCGAAGATGACCACCGTGGGTTCCCAGGACACCACCGGTCCCATGACCCGTGACGAACTGAAAGACCTGGCGTGCCTGGGCTTCTCGACCGATCTGGTGATGCAGTCCTTCTGCCACACCGCGGCTTACCCCAAGCCGATCGACGTGACCACCCACCACACCCTGCCTGACTTCATCATGACCCGCGGCGGCGTTTCCCTGCGTCCGGGCGACGGCATCATCCACTCGTGGCTGAACCGCATGCTGCTGCCAGACACCGTCGGTACCGGTGGTGACTCCCACACCCGTTTCCCGATCGGCATCTCGTTCCCGGCCGGTTCCGGTCTGGTTGCGTTCGCCGCAGCTACCGGCGTCATGCCGCTGGACATGCCAGAGTCGATCCTGGTTCGCTTCAAAGGCGAACTGCAGCCAGGCGTCACCCTGCGTGACCTGGTTCACGCCATTCCTTACTACGCGATCCAGGCTGGCCTGTTGACCGTAGAGAAGAAAGGCAAGAAGAACGCCTTCTCCGGTCGCATCCTGGAGATCGAAGGTCTGCCTAAACTGACCGTAGAGCAAGCGTTCGAACTGTCTGACGCCTCGGCTGAACGTTCGGCTGCCGGTTGCACCATCCAGCTGTCCAAAGAGTCGATTGCCGAATACCTGCAGTCCAACATCACCCTGCTGCGCTGGATGATCGGCGAAGGCTACGGCGATGCACGTACTCTGGAACGTCGCGCTCAAGCAATGGAAGCCTGGCTGGCCAACCCTGAGCTGCTGCAAGCGGACAAAGACGCTGAATACGCTGAAATCATCGAGATCGACCTGGCCGACATCAAGGAGCCTGTGCTCTGCGCGCCGAACGACCCGGACGACGCTCGCCTGCTCTCCAGCGTTGCTGGCGAGAAGATCGACGAAGTGTTCATCGGTTCCTGCATGACCAACATCGGCCACTTCCGCGCTGCCGGCAAGTTGCTGGAACAGGTCAAGGGTCAGCTGCCAACCCGTCTGTGGCTGTCGCCGCCGACCAAGATGGACGCTCACCAGCTGACCGAAGAAGGCTACTACGGCATCTACGGCAAGGCCGGCGCGCGCATGGAAATGCCAGGCTGCTCGCTGTGCATGGGTAACCAGGCACGTGTAGAGCCGAACTCGACCGTTGTGTCGACTTCGACCCGTAACTTCCCGAACCGTCTGGGTGACGGCGCGAACGTCTACCTGGCTTCGGCTGAGCTGGCGTCCGTGGCTTCCATCCTGGGTCGCCTGCCGACCGTCGAGGAGTACATGGAATACGCTGGCAAGATCGACAGCATGGCGGCCGATGTCTACCGCTACCTGTCCTTCGACCAGATCGCCGAGTTCCGTGAAGCTGCTGCGAACGCCAACATCCCGGTCGTTCAAGCCTAACGTTGCAACGCAATGAAAAACGCCGCCCATCGTGAGATGAGCGGCGTTTTTTTATGCCGATGAAAAGTCACTGGCTGTTCCGGCCTCATCGCGGGCAAGCCCGCTCCCACAGGGTTTTGGGTGTTCACACGGTTTCTGTATTACCGCGCAGCCCAGGCATTGAAGCGCTGTTCAAGCTCCTCGCCATGGTCGACCCAGAACTCCGCGTCCACGGCCCGCGCGCCGGCCAGGTTGGCCTCGGCGGTCGGCAGTTGCTCCTGCACGTCCTTGGGCAGCAATGACAGAGTCTGGCGATGCACCGGCCCGTACGGGATGGTTTCCGAGAAGACTTTTTGCGTCTGCGGCTGACTGGCAAATGCAATGAAGTTTTCCGCCAATGCCTTGTTCGGCGTGCCTTTGACCACCGCCCAGTATTCCGGGTCGTACAGGCTCTGCGGCCAGACGATGCTCAGTTTCATGCCTTCCTTCTGCGCCGAGGCGATCCGGCCGTTGTAGGCGGCGCTCATCACCACGTCGCCGGCCACCAGCCATTGCGCCGGTTGCGCGCCCGCCTCCCACCACTGGATGTTCGGCTTGATCTGGTCGAGCTTGGCAAAGGCCCGCGTCACGCCTTGCGGAGTATTCAAGACCTTGTACACGTCGTCCGCCTTGACGCCGTCGGCCAGCAAGGCGATTTCCAAGGTGTACTTGGCGCTCTTGCGCAGGCCGCGCTTGCCCGGGAAGTCGGCGACATTCCAGAAGTCCGCCCAGGATTGCGGCGCCTTGGCCTGCTTGCTCTGGTCGTAAGCCATGACCATCGACCAGACGTAAGTGGCAACCCCGCACTCGGTCAACGCACCGGGCACAAAGTTTGCCGAATCACCGAAGCGTCCCGCATCGAGCTTCTCGAACAGGCCCTCCTCGCAACCACGCAACAGCTCGGGGCTTTCGACTTCGACCACGTCCCAACTGGTGTGGCCGGCCGAGACCATGGCCTTGATCTTTGACAGTTCGCCGTTGTACTCACCGGCGATGATGTTGCCCGCGCCGCTGGCGTTGAAGGGCTTGAAGTAGGCTTTATCCTGAGCCTGTTTGGTAGCACCACCGAAGGAAATCACGGTGAGGTCCTGGGGGGCCGCCCACACACTGGCACTCAACACCGCCAGGGCAAACGGAACACTGCAACGCAAGGATCTGGACATGGATCGCTTCCTCGGGTCTTGTCGACCCATTGTTGTTATCGGTGTTCGGATTCACTCAAGTAAGCCGCCAGGCGATCCATCAGGCGGTCACAGGCCGCCATCTGTTCGACGCTGACAAATTCATCGGGCTTGTGCCCCTGGTCCATGCTGCCGGGACCGCAGACCACCGAAGGAATGCCGGCCTGATCGAACAGCCCGCCTTCGGTGCCAAAGGCCACGGTGCTGAACTCGTCGCTGCCGCATAGCCGGGCAATCAGCCGGGCCGCCGCGCTGTCGGCGGGTGTCGCCAGGCCGGGATAGGCCGAGATTTTTTCAAAGCGGATACCGGTATCGGTGTCCACGGCCTGCATGGCCGGCAGCAACGTCTGCTCGGCGTAGTCCTGCAGTTCATCGACGACCACTTGCGGGGCGAAGTCCGGCAAGGCGCGGATCTCGAAATCGAAACGGCAGTCCGCTGGAACGATGTTCAGCGCCGTACCGCCCTGGATCACTCCGACCTGCACGGTCGAGAACGCCGGATCGAAGCGTTTGTCGTGCAATGGCGGCCGGGCCAGGGTGGCGCCGATGTCGCCCAGCCGACCGATCAGGCGCGCGGCCTGCTCGATGGCATTGACCCCATAAGGTGCGTAGGCCGAATGACAGGCGGCGCCGCGCACGTGACAGCGCATCGCCAGTTTGCCCTTGTGGCCGAGCACCGGCTTGAGCTCGGTCGGCTCGCCGATCAAACACAACGCCGGTGCCGGGATGCGTTGGGGCAACACTTCCAGCAAGCCGCGCACGCCGAGGCAACCGACCTCTTCGTCATAGGAAAACGCCAAATGCACCGGGCGCCTCAAAGGGCTGGAGAGAAACATCGGCACGGCCGCCAGCACCGACGCCAGATAGCCTTTCATGTCCGCGGTGCCGCGCCCATACAGCTTGCCGTTCGCCTCGCTCAGGCTGAACGGTTCGACCGTCCAGGCCTGGCCGTCCACCGGCACCACGTCGGTGTGCCCGGACAGCACGATGCCGCCGGCCACACGCGGGCCGACCGTGGCCAACAGATTGGCCTTGGTCCGCTCGGCGTTGTAGATCAGTTCGCAATCCACGCCCAGGTCGCGCAGGTAGTCGCGCACGAACTCGATCAGCGCAAGGTTCGAATCGCGGCTGACCGTGGCGAACCCGATCAATCGCGCGAGCATGGCGCGGCTGCGCAACTCACTCATCGCCGGGCACTCCATACGCGGGGGCCAGGGTCGGATTGAGGGCGCGGGTCAGGTAGTCCTGCAATTGCGGCTCGTAGGCCGCCCACAGTTTGCCAAGCTCGCCGATCGGGTTTTGATCGGCCCAATCCACCCGCAGGTCAACAATCGGCCAGGTCAGGTCACCGACCACCGACAGCGCCGCCGAGTGCACCGTGCCGGCTTCACCACCGGCATCCTGCCCGGCCTGCAAGGCGTTCATCAGCCGGGTGGCGAGGCAGCCTTCGCTGTTTTCAAAGGCCGCGACCATCGCTTCGATCACCCCACTGTTGGCCAGCAGGTTGCCGGCCGCCACGCATTGCTCACCGGCCACAGCGTTGTTGATGCCCAGCGCATGGTTGCCGCTGAACACCGCCGTGCGCCCCTGGGCATCGACCACCGCCACCTGGCGGTATTGGCTGTAGCCGTTGCGGGTCAATGAGTGGTCCAGCGCCTGGGGCGGCGCCGAGCCGTTGGCCAGTTCATCGAGGATCTGCGGGCCGAGGGCCGGCAGCGTGATGTTCTGGCTCGACACCGCGCCGACACCGGCACGCAGCCACGGGCAGCGCGCGCCGACGGCAATGCTCGAAGAACTGATGGCAATGCCCAGCTGGCCGGTCTCGGCGCAGCGACCCACGATGGAAAAAGTCATGGCCAATTCCTTATTCAGGGATGACAGCGATCACATCGATTTCCATCAGCCACTGCGGCTGGCCGAGGGCGCTGACCACAAGGCCAGTGGAAATCGGAAACACGCCCTTGAGCCACTTGCCGACCTCCTGGTACACCGGCTCGCGATAGCGCGGGTCGATCAGGTAGGTGGTGGTCTTGACGATGTGGCTCATGTCGCTGCCCGCCTCCTCCAGCAGTTGCTTGACGTTGCGCATGGCCTGCTCGGCCTGGGCGCGCGGATCGCCGAGGCCCACCAGTTGACCGTTGAAATCGGTACCGACCTGGCCACGCACATACACGGTGTTGCCGGCGCGCACGGCCTGGCACAAATCGTTGTCCAGCGTCTGGTTCGGATAGGTGTCTTTGGTGTTGAACATGCGGATGCGGGTATGAGTAGGCATTAACGAACTCCCATGAGGCTGGCTTTCTGAAGTGGTGCACGGGCGGCGTCGGCTTGACGCTGGGTCGCATCCCGATAGTTGAGATAGGTGTGCTGTTTAACGATGTGATCGGCGATGTGCTTGGCGTCGTGCCAAACGCCCCAGATAAACGCGGAGCCGCGGCGGGACTGCCAAGGCAACCCGACGAAATACACCCCCGGCTCGGCCGACACGCCGCGCTGGTGCTGCGGTTTGCCGTTTTCCTTGAAGGCATCGACCTTCAGCCAGCTGTAATCGGTGGAGTAACCGGTGGCCCAGATGATCGTGGTGACGCCGGCCTTGAGCAGATCCAGTTCCAGGATTGGATGGGTCACGCAGTCCGGATCGGCCAGCATGGCCCGGGCTTCGGGTTCCAGCGGCAGGTCCAGGCCGTTGCGTTCGATATAGGCGTCGGCCTTGTCGAGCAGCGCCAGGTAGTTTTCATCGCCGCGCTGGATGTTGTCGGCGAGGTTGTCTTCGAAACCCACCACTGCGCCGTTGAACGCCTGGGTCAGGCCGACCAGCTTCATGCCCTGATGGGCCAGGCGGCGGAAGTCCACGGTGTGGCCGCCACGGGCGCCGCTCACGGCGATGGTCACATGCTCTTTACCGGGCTGCATGGCCTCGGCATCCCACTCGCCGAGCACCCCCAGCCACCAGCAGAAATCACGGTTGCGATAGGCACGGGGCGGACGATCGTGGGCGCCCACCGACAGGTAGACTTGCTTGCCGGAACGTTGCAGTTCATCGGCGATCTGCACCCCCGAGGAACCGGCGCCCACCACCAGCACCGCGCCTTCGGCCAGTTGCTGCGGGTTGTAGTATTGGGCGGAGTGAATCTGGGTGATGCCGGAGATTTCGGGAGCAATCGGCGGAATGGCCGGACGCTGGAACGGACCGGTGGCGACCACTACATGCCGGGCTTCGATCACGCCATCAGAGGTTTCAACAGTGAAGCCCGGACGGTCGGCGTTACGTTCAACTTTCTTCACGTCCACGCCGGTACGGATCGGCGCGTTGAACTTCTTGGCATAGGCTTCGAAGTACTCAGCCACCTGCTCTTTCCCGGCGAAGGCATCCGGGTCCAGACCGTCGAATTCCAGCCCCGGGAAACGGTCGTGCCAGGCCGGACCGTTGGCCACCAGCGAATCCCAGCGGCCGGTGCGCCAGGCTTCGGCGATACGATTGCGCTCCACAACGAGGTGAGGCACACCGAGCTTGCTCAGGTGTTCACTCATGGCCACGCCGGCCTGGCCGGCGCCAACTACAAGCGTATCAATTTCGGTCTTGTCAACTGTCATGGCTGTGCACTTCTGAAAGGTGGTTTGATTCAGGTCGGTCATGGCTGCCGCCTCGATTCTGATCACTGTTGTTCTTCTGCTGCGGCTATCGGTGTCAGGGTGTTGGCCGCATTCTGTTCGGAGCCGGGAAATAGCGAAATTATGTTTTTTGTGGTCGCTGGAGAGGAAAAAGCGTCGAGGCGACCGGTTGGCTGTGCAAGGTTGCGGTCGACCCGATCCCGGCCTATGGTCCAAGCGATGCATTGCCCGCGACCGACGCGAAGACCCGGCGCGGATTGCTGTCCATCCAGTGCGGATTTACGCAAGGAGTGATGACATGCCCGACAATTCCCGTCCTGCCGTGCTCGAACTGATTGGCAATACCCCGCTGGTGCGCGTCAGCCGTTTCGATACCGGCCCATGCACACTGTTTCTCAAACTCGAATCCCAGAACCCCGGCGGTTCGATCAAGGACCGCATCGGTCTGGCGATGATCGATGTCGCCGAACGCGATGGTCGCCTGCGCCCCGGCGGCACCATTGTCGAAGCCACCGCCGGCAACACCGGGCTGGGCCTGGCCCTGGTCGGCCGCGCCAAGGGTTACCGGGTGGTGCTGGTGGTGCCGGACAAGATGTCCACCGAGAAGGTCCTGCACCTCAAGGCCATGGGCGCCGAGGTGCACATCACCCGTTCCGATGTCGGCAAGGGCCATCCCGAGTATTACCAGGACGTCGCCGCACGGCTGGCGGCGGACATTCCCGATGCGTTCTTCGCCGACCAGTTCAACAACCCGGCCAACCCGCTAGCCCACGAATGCAGCACCGCGCCGGAGATCTGGGCGCAGACCCAGCACGATGTGGACGCCATCGTCGTCGGTGTCGGTTCGGCCGGCACCCTCACCGGCCTGACCCGCTTCTTCAAACGGGTGCAGCCGGACCTGGAAATGGTCCTGGCCGACCCGGTCGGCTCGGTGATGGCCGAATACAGCCGCAATGGCACCCTCCCCACCCCCGGTTCCTGGGCGGTGGAAGGCATCGGCGAAGACTTCATTCCGTCGATTGCCGACCTGTCCAGCGTGCGCCACGCCTATTCGATCAGCGACGAAGAAAGCTTCGACCACGCCCGCCAGTTGCTGCGCGCCGAAGGCATTCTTGGCGGCTCGTCGACCGGCACCTTGCTGGCGGCGGCGTTGCGTTACTGCCGCGAACAGACCCAGCCGAAACGGGTGGTGAGCTTCGTCTGCGACACCGGTACGCGTTACCTGTCGAAGGTCTACAACGACCAGTGGATGAACGATCAGGGCCTGCTGCAACGCAAGCACTACGGCGACCTGCGCGACCTGATCGCGCGGCGTTTCGAAGATGGCCGGGTGATCAGCGTCGGCCCGGATGACACGCTACTGACGGCTTTTCAACGCATGCGCCTGGCGGATGTCTCGCAACTGCCGGTGTTGGTGAAGGGGCAGCAACTGGTCGGCGTGATCGACGAGTCCGACATCCTGCTGGGCGTGCATGAAGACGTTGCGCACTTTCGCAAGACCGTATCCAGCGCCATGACCGACAAACTGCAAACCCTGTCCCCCGATGCCTCACTGGCGGATCTGGAGGCAGAACTGGGCCGTGGGCTGGTGGCGATCATCCAGGATGCCTCGGGCTTCCACGGCCTGATTACCCGAACCGACATGCTCAATCACCTGCGGAGATCCCTGCCATGAGTCAACAGGATAAAAACGCCCCGCCACAGGGCTTCGCCACCCGGGTGATCCACGCCGGGCAAGTGCCGGACCCATCCACCGGGGCGTTGATGCCGCCGATCTACGCCAACTCCACCTACCTGCAACAGAGCCCCGGGGTGCACAAGGGCCTGGACTACGGGCGTTCGCACAACCCGACGCGCTGGGCGCTGGAGCGCTGCGTGGCGGACCTCGAAGGCGGCACCCGGGGCTTTGCCTTCGCCTCGGGGCTGGCGACCATTTCCACGGTGCTCGAACTGCTCGACGCCGGCTCGCACATCGTCTCGGGTAACGATCTGTACGGCGGCACCTTCCGCCTGTTCGACAAGGTGCGCCAGCGCAGCGCCGGGCACCGTTTCAGCTTCGTCGACCTGACCGACCTGGCGGCGTTCGAGGCCTCCCTGCAAGACGACACCCGGATGGTCATGGTCGAGACCCCGAGCAATCCGCTGCTGCGCCTCACGGACCTCGCCGCCATCGCCCGCACCTGCCGCGCACGCGGCATCATCTGCGTGGCCGACAACACCTTCGCCAGCCCGTGGATCCAGCGCCCGCTGGAACTGGGTTTCGACATCGTGCTGCACTCGACTACCAAATACCTCAACGGCCACTCCGACGTGATCGGCGGCATCGCCGTGGTCGGGCAGAACGCAGAACTGGCCGAGCGCCTGGGCTTCCTGCAAAACGCCGTCGGCGCCATCGCGGGGCCGTTCGATGCCTTCCTCACCCTGCGCGGCGTGAAGACCCTGGCCCTGCGCATGGAGCGGCATTGCAGCAACGCAATGGAGCTGGCGCAGTGGCTGGAGCGCCAACCGCAAGTGTCGCGGGTGTATTACCCCGGCCTGCCGTCGCACCCGCAACACGAACTGGCCCAACGGCAAATGCACGGTTTCGGCGGGATGATTGCCCTCGACCTCAACAGCGACCTGGCTGGCGCCAAACGCTTCCTTGAAAGCGTGCAGATCTTCGCCCTGGCCGAAAGCCTCGGCGGCGTGGAAAGCCTGATCGAACACCCGGCGATCATGACCCACGCCACCATTCCACCCGATACCCGCGCAGAACTGGGGATCGGCGACGGGTTGGTGCGGTTGTCGGTGGGGGTTGAGGATGTGGAGGATTTGCGGGCTGATCTGGCGCAGGCGTTGGCGCGGATGTAAGTCACCTGAATTGTGGGACACCGCAAAACCTGTGGGAGCGGGCTTGCTCGCGAAGACGGCGGCACATCCAACATCGATGTGACTGATATACCGCTTTCGCGAGCAAGCCCGCTCCCACACTTGAATGTCTGTCATGCAAAAATTGGCTGTTCACCAGCGATCCCCTGTGGAAGCGAGCTTGCTCGCGATAGCGGTGGATCAGTCGATATTGATGCTGACTGACACTCCGCCATCGCGAGCAAGCTCGCTCCCACAGGTCTTTCCCACAGGTCTTTTTGGCCTTAAGTCTTGCTGCAAGGCTGGTCAAGCACCCAAGACTCCCTATAATCGCGCCGTTTTCGTCTACCCTCACGAAGCGTCGTGCAGCAATCAGCTTGTGCGGGGCGCATCGACATTTTTCCGCTATTGAACCGGAGAACTTCCATGCTCAAACGTACCCTGGCAACGGCCATTGGCCTGACCTTGTCCCTTTCCACGCTGCTGGCACAGGCTGCCGAGACCCTCAAGGTCAGCGCCATTCCCGACGAAGCCCCCACCGAACTGCTGCGCAAGTTCAAGCCCCTGGGCGAGTATCTGGAGAAGCAACTGGGCATGAAGGTCGAGTTCGTACCGGTGTCCGACTACCCGGCGGTGGTCGAGGCGCTGGCCACAGACCGTATCGACATGGCCTGGCTGGGCGGCTTCACCTTCGTGCAGGCGCGACTGAAAACCGGCAATGCCATTCCACTGGTACAGCGTGAGCAGGATGCGCAGTTCACCAGCAAATTCATCAGCGCCGACCCGGCCGTCAAGTCGCTGGCCGACCTCAAGGGCAAATCCTTTGCCTTCGGCTCGGTCTCGTCGACGTCAGGCAGTTTGATGCCGCGCTATTTCATGCTGCAGGACGGCATCAAGCCGGAAACCTACTTCAGCCGTGTCGGCTACTCCGGCGCCCACGACGCCACCGTCGCCTGGGTCCAGGCGGGCAAAGTGGACGCCGGCGTGCTCAACGCCAGCGTCTGGGCAAAACTGGTCGCGGCCGGCAAGGTCGATACCGATAAGGTCAAGGTCTTCGCCACCACGCCGGCCTACTTCGACTACAACTGGACCGTGCGCGGCACCCTCGACCCGGCCCTCGCCAACAAAATCAAGGTGGCCTTCCTCGCGCTCGACCCGGCCAACCCGGAGCAAAAAGCGATTCTGGATCTGCAAGCCGCCAGCCGCTTCATCGAGACCAAGCCTGAGAACTACAAGGGCATCGAGGAAGCCGCGCGCGCTGCCGACCTGCTGAAATGACCTTGCATCTGAACCGGGTCAGCCTCACCCACGGCAATGGCGTGCGTGCGCTGCATGAG
The DNA here is from genome assembly GCF_056402055.1 of Pseudomonas sp. P4_C4. Taxonomy (NCBI): domain Bacteria; kingdom Pseudomonadati; phylum Pseudomonadota; class Gammaproteobacteria; order Pseudomonadales; family Pseudomonadaceae; genus Pseudomonas; species Pseudomonas sp. P4_C4. Next base: position 62,847 of record NZ_JBFUID010000033.1, read on the forward strand.
GTCGACCTGCAGATCAGTGCCGGTGAGCAAGTCGCAATCATCGGCCCGTCCGGTGCCGGCAAGTCGAGCCTGCTCAACGTGCTGGCCACCGCCCTGCGCCCGGACAACGGCGCGGTCGAGGTACTCGGCGAGCACGCCTGGCAGCTTGGCGCCCATCGGCGTCAGCAGCTGCGGGCGCGCATCGGCCTGGTGCATCAGGCACCACCGCTGCCACCGCGGCAGCGAGTGGTCACGGCGGTGCTGGCCGGAAAGCTGGGGCAATGGGGTTTTGCCAAAAGCTTGTTGAGCCTGCTGCATCCGGTGGATGTTCCGGGCGCGCGGGCGGCACTGGTCAAGCTGGACCTGGGTGACAAGCTGTTCGCCCAGTGCCAGCAATTGTCCGGAGGCCAGTTGCAGCGCGTGGGCATTGCCCGGGTGCTGTACCAGGCGCCCGAAGTGCTGCTGGCCGATGAGCCGGTGTCGGCGATGGACCCGGTACTGGCCGGGCACACCCTGTCGATCCTCTGTCGCCACGCCCGGGAGCACAACGTGACGCTGGTCGCCAGCCTGCATGCGGTGGAACTGGCCCTGACGCACTTTTCACGCATCATCGGTTTGCGCGACGGCCAGGTCCTGTTCGATCTTCCCGCCAGCAACGTCGACCACGATTTGCTCGACAAGCTCTACGCCAACGAACAACTGCTATCGCCGCCCGTTCCGGTGGCGCCCTTGAGCCTGCAGATTCCCCGATGCTGACGCGCGATACACGAGACCCGGCCACCCTGCCCCGCCTGCTGCTCAGTCTGTTGGCACTTGCTCTGCTGTGGCCCGGCATTCATTTCAGCGAATTGGACCTGGGTGTACTGCTCAAGGCCGACAGCCAGAGTGAGATGGGCCGGTTTGTCTCAGCCTTCTGGCCACCTGCCCATGGCGAAGAGTTCCTTCAGCTGCTGTGGCAAGCCACGTTGCAGACACTGGCCATCGCCACCGCCGGCATGGCCTTGGCCTTGCTGTTGGCCGTGCCTGCCAGCTTGTTGGCCAGCCGGGCGCTGTCGTTGTCCGCCGCCTCTCGCAGCGGTCGCCCGAGCGCCTTGGGCCGGCTGCTGCGCTGGCCGGTGCGCGGATTGCTGATCTTCCTGCGCAGCGTGCCGGAAATCGTCTGGGCCTTGCTGTTCGTGCGCGCCGTCGGCCTTGGCCCGACGGCCGGGGTGCTGGCGATTGCCATCACCTACAGCGGCATGCTGGGCAAGGTCTACGCGGAAATTTTCGAGTCGGTCGACCAGCGTCCCGCACACTCACTGCTGCAAGCCGGCAGTGGCCGGTTGGCGGCGTTCTGCTATGGCATCCTGCCCAACGTCGCGGCGGAGTTGCTGTCGTACACGGTGTATCGCTGGGAATGCGCGATCCGCGCGTCGGTGGTGATGGGCTTCGTCGGTGCCGGCGGGCTGGGCCAGCAGATCGATTTGTCGTTGCGCATGTTCGCCGGCGGTGAAGTGGCGAGCATGTTGCTGACCTTTTTCGTCCTGGTGCTGTTCGCCGACCAGATCAGCCGCCTGTTGCGCTGGAGGTTCGCATGAATCGCCTGATCAACCTGCTGCTGATCCTGTGCATTGGCGCAGCGGTCGTCGCTTCGTTCAGCTATCTGGGCATCGATCTCGGTGAACTGACGGGCAGCGCTAACCTTGCGCAGATGGGCGCCTACGTGCTGCGTTTTCTCAGCCCGGACCTGAGCGCCGGCCATCTGCAAGCCATCGGCCGTGGCGCCGTGGAAACCATGGCGATGTCTGCCCTTGGCACCCTGCTCGCGGCGGTATTCGGCCTGGTGCTGGCACTGCCGGCGGCCGGGCGTTTCGGTTGGCCGTTGCAGAGTGCGTCGCGCCTTGTGCTTAACGCCCTGCGCGCCATTCCCGAACTGGTGTGGGCCGCGTTGATGGTGCTGGCAGCCGGACTCGGCCCCAACGCTGGCACCCTGGCACTGGCCATGCACACCACCGGGGTGCTGGGTCGATTGTTCGCCGAAGCACTGGAAAACACCCCGCCGCAACCGGCCGAAGCCATCCGCTTGCAAGGCGGCAACGTGGTCTGGGCCTTCTGTTACGGCACCCTGCCCAACCTGTTTCCACAACTGCTGGCGTACATCCTGTACCGCTGGGAAAACAACATCCGTATGGCCAGCGTGCTCGGTTTTGTCGGTGCCGGCGGTTTGGGGCAGATGCTCTATGTCAGCCTCAGCCTGTTCCAGGAGGCCCAGGCCAGTACGGTGATCCTGGCGATGTTGCTGCTGGTGTTTGCCGTCGACGGGCTGAGCAGCTGGAGTCGCCAGCGCTGGGTCAAGGCTTGATGGGGAATTGCATGGATTTGCTCAGCTGATTGCATTGGAGCTGAGCAACCATTTGTATGGAGTTGACTGCCGCGTTTTATGGCTATGACCGGCAGAAAACGCCCCATTGCGGGCACTCAGAATGATGCAAAGAGACGATTAACCGTTGTGCGAACCAGAACGATCCAGGGGGAAGTTAAAGGCGACGTAGAAATGATCTGACAATCGATTTCGTAGTATCGCTTGTGTCTGAGTCATGAAACGTGTTCAGAGAATGCCAAATGCACTCGATGATCTCGTTTTGAGGCGTAGCGTTTTCGGCATCCGGGACAGAGGCTTCAAAAACATGATGGCGTGTGTTGCCTGCATCGAACTCAAAAATGTACAGGAGCTGATCAACATTTAGCCCGGTTTCTTCTTGGAGTTCTCGAGCAGCAGCTCCAGCGATAGCTTCGCCAGTTTCTACTTTGCCACCAGGCAAAGCCCATTTTGACTTCGGTTTGCGAACGAGCAAGATATGCCTATCTCTCTCGCATATGACTGTAGCTCTGACTTTCATCTTTTGACCCGGAAGGCATGTCATTAAATTGTAATAAAAATGTCATCTTCAAGGCGCGTTTATCGACGAACGCAGAGTTTAGAGCCAGCCAAACTCAAAAAAGTGCCAGGTGCGGCGGTCACTGGTGAGGGGATAACCCATGAGTAACCCCAACCCGAAACGCCAAGGGCCTGCGATCATGCAGGCCCAGTCAGCTTGGGTACACCGCGATGGGTAACCGCTGTGGTAACCCGACAGCGGCATTCTGCTTGGAGCCAGTATCTACGCGGCCTGTAGGCATTCAGTGCGCGATCTGTCAAGCGGCACTCGCCTCATTGGCAGGATTCAAATAGCAGGCCATCTCCCGTTCGACAACGTCGATCTCATTTAGCCCCCAGTTTGTCAGGGGCGCGGAAGGTTTGCCGGTCGACGCAAAACTCGCCGCCAGCAGACGGGTCATCAGCRTCTTTGCCAAGTCCAGTTGCTCCTGAAGCTCCTGAACCGCGCGATCAGCCTTGTCCAGGCGCTGTTGCAGGGCATCGCGMCCGGCAGTGATCTGTCCGATACTGGCCATCGTTTCATGTGGGTCRACCATCACTGCCGCTTTTTCTTCCAAAGATTTGTCACTCATCAATGTGCTCGATCGCTCAGGTTCAAGGTCAGGCGCCCGCGGGCCTTGCCTCACTGATATCGGCACGAGAGTTTATTCCTATAGTTTTCTATCGCACTGCTGCGCAAGGCGCCGACCAACGGCAGCGTAACCCATCAGCGAACCCAACCTGGTTGCGAACAAGCATCTCAGCTGGCACTGGGTTAAGTGCTCGTATCTATAAACGTCCGTTCCGGGCCGATTCTATTGAAAAAGTCGGCCATGGTTTGCGCAGCAGAAAAGTATGCGTCCGAGATTGAAATCTTTACTTTCGACAGAGGCTTCCGGACTCGGATTTCACGTAGCAGTGTGCAAAAAAGGCGTTTTAACCAGTCAATGTGCAGGCTGTTTGGGCGAACCGACTTTTTCAACAGAATCGGCCGAAAGCTGCCGACCATCAAGGGCTGCTACCGACCTGGAGCAGTCGGCGAACAGAATAATGGCAAATTAGCGGCTATGCTTGGTCTGCTGTCGAAACTGATCAGGCAGTCCGGCAGGCTGCGCGGAAATGACCCGCAACGTGCCCTATGTCACCCGACTATTCTGCGTGAAGCATCCAGTTCAGGGGCGCAAATCCGCAACGACACTCGGGAAGACATGGAGCAAACCCTGCACCTGCAGGCGCAGGGTTTGGACTAGATCTGTCGGGATCACTCAGGATCGAATCGACTTTCGCTACGGTGCGGCTGGGCACTGCGAAAACGGGGATATGTTCACCCCAGACATGCAGGCCTTGGTCTGCACGCTCGCCAGAGGCTCAGAACGAGGCTGAGGAAATTGAAAGGAACAGAACATCTGGCAAAAGTGATTGCCGACGTTCAGTTCTACAATGGAGAGCGAGGAGAATCGTTACCTGAAACGACGATGTCAAACACAACAAATGAAAATGATTTCGTTTTATCGCCGAAATGTTAAGAGACTGCTTGCGAGAGTAAAAAATTTCACCATGAAATTAGCATCGCCAAATGCATTGCTTAGTGTCGAATAGTTGGTTGGCGTGACACTTAAGACGTATAGCTTCGGTAGCTATTGCTTGTTTCGGGAGCTTCGCTCACGAAAACCAGCGTGAATCCAGAGCAGAGAAAAAATTTGGCTAATGCTACGTGCGGTGTGTTCTCAGGTTCAGGTGTCGGCACAAAAGGTTGATTGGTTTCCGAATACCGCTTCTATTGGTCAATTTAGAAGGATTATGTTTGGAGATTGTGAAATGGATTTTTTCAGGAATAAAAGCACCGCAAAGCAAGCCATACCCACCCGTTCAAATAAGCCGCGCTCGACCAAATGGCACCGCATGTACTTTTTTCTTGCGGGATTCGACGTGCTGGTTGTTGTGCTGAGCGTGCTATTGAATCACCTGATCGTCGATACCTATCACCGCTCCATCACGGCAAACCAGTCGTGGGTCCAACAGCTGTCGAGCTATTCAACGCTGGGCAGCCTGGCTTCCAAAGTCAATGCGCCGGGCAATAATGTGTTCGATACACATGATGTTGAAGCCGAATCGCGGAACATGAATGAAGCCTTGCGTGCCTTCAGCGAGCATTTGGCAATGGCCAAAAAACAGTTGGAAGTACGGATCGCCAATGAGGCTGAACACAATGCAGATATACAAGCCTTTACCCTTGCATTGAAGGATGAGGTGGGTGCAATTGATGCCGCGATGGTCGAAATGGTGAACGAGGCCTTGCTGATCTTTTCCTACTTCAGGGAGGGGCAGTCGGATAATGCTGGCAAACGCATGGCAACGATGGACAGGAAGTTTGCCCTGTTGCTCGCCTCACTCAGTACCGTGCGGGATCGCGTTGGCCTGATTCAAAGCAAGCTCCTGGAGGAGGAGCTTGAGTCGGTCGAAGAACTGCGCCGGGTCGAATACGCGATCATGGTGTTCGTGCTACTGATGGTCAGTGCGGCCGTTATCTACGGGGGCAAGATCAGGCGCGAAATGGAGTCGCAAGCAGCCGAACGGGAAGGTTATCTGGCAGTGCTGCGCGAAAGCGAGAAGCAGGCCCGCCAGCAAGCATCGCTGCTGGACAAGGCCCAGGACGCCATTGTCGTTCACGGGATGGATAACCGCATCCTGTACTGGAACAAAAGTGCCGAGCGTCTCTACGGTCTGTCAAAGGAAGAGGCACTCGGCAAATCGGCACAGGAGTTGATCTACCAGGGTAGCGCCGCTTTCAATGCGGCCACTAACAGCCTGATAGAAACGGGTGACCGGGCGGACGAAGTTACACTTCGACGCCGGGATGGCTGCACCATCACGCTCGAAAGTCATCGAACCCTGGTGCGAGACGATGATGGCCAGCCGCAATCCGTTCTGTCGATCAATACTGACATCACCCACCGTAAGACCGCTGAGCAAGAGGTCCAGCGTTTGGCCTTCTACGATCAGTTGACCGGGCTGCCCAACAGGCGGCTCATGTTGGACCGGTTACAGCATCTGCTGGCGGGCAGCTCCCGTAGCCTGCATACGAACGCGATAATTCTCATTGACCTGGATAACTTCAAGGCACTGAACGACACGCTGGGGCATGACAGAGGCGACATGTTGCTGCAGCAAGTTGCTCTGCGCCTTTGCGGCTGCATACGCGAGAGCGACACCGTGGCTCGCCTGGGCGGAGACGAATTCGTCGTCCTGCTGGATGGCCTTAATGAGAATCCTCCAGAAGCAGCTATCCAGGCCAAGGCTATTGGCGAAAAGATTCTCAACTCTCTGAACATTTCCTACCAGTTGGATGGATATGAGCACCACAGCACCCCCAGCCTCGGCATCGCGCTGTTCCAGGGGCAGCTGAGCACAGTGGACGATATTATGAAGCGCGCTGACCTGGCGATGTATCGCGCCAAGGCGGCGGGCCGCAATACCATGCGCTTCTTCGATCCGGAAATGCAGGCGGTTGCCACGGCACGCGCCAGACTGGAAGTAGAGTTGCGCCAAGGCTTGCAGGACAACGAATTCCTTCTTCATTACCAGCCGCAGGTGAATAGTGAGGGCCGTATCATTGGCGCAGAGGCACTGATGAGATGGCAGAATCCTGAGCGCGGAGTCGTGTTTCCAGGCGAGTTCATTCCATTGGCAGAGGAAACGGGGTTGATTCTGCCGTTAGGCCGTTGGGCGCTGCAGGCAGCCTGCACTCAGCTGGTTGCCTGGGCAAAGCATTCGGAAACCGCCCGACTGGGTATGGCTGTGAATGTCAGCGCCCGCCAGTTTCACCATCCGGACTTCGTCGAGGAGGTACTGCAAGTACTGAGATACACGGGGGCCGATCCGAAGAAATTGAAACTGGAACTGACCGAAGGCCTGCTGATAGAGGATATGGAAGGTACTGTCGCCAAAATGATCGAGTTGAAAGAGATCGGCATAGGCCTTTCGCTGGATGATTTCGGAACCGGCTACTCGTCACTGTCATACCTGAAGAGCCTTCCGCTGGATCAACTCAAGATCGACCAGTCCTTCATCAGAGATGTGCTGGTTGATCCCAACGACGCCGCAATCGCCTGCGCGATTGTGAGCCTGAGCCAGATATTGGGGCTTTCGGTGATTGCAGAAGGTGTGGAGACAGAAGCTCAGCGCACCTTTCTGGTCAAGCATGGCTGCCAGACCTACCAGGGCTTCCTGTTTTCCCCGCCACTGCCAGCCGAACAATTTGAGGCGTATGTTCACGAAAGATTAATGGCGAGCACTGATTTCCCACGGACCAAGACTAAATCGCCATAACTTCGCAGGTGCCTGGGAACGTCCGCTTTCGGCTGTGGATTCAACCCAATGCGGACGATGAGAGGTCGACTCAAATGTGGCTCGCACCCGCAACTGCCGGAGGCGACCTGTCAAGCGGCACTCGCCTCATTAGCAGGATTCAAATAGCAGGCCATCTCCCGTTCGACAACGTCGATCTCATTTAGCCCCCAGTTTGTCAGGGGCGCGGAAGGTTTGCCGGTCGACGCAAAACTCGCCGCCAGCAGACGGGTCATCAGCATCTTTGCCAAGTCCAGTTGCTCCTGAAGCTCCTGAACCGCGCGATCAGCCTTGTCC